>CANMNM010000107.1 GCA_947499275.1 Actinomycetota bacterium
CGACGGTGAGCGCGTGTGGACCACGATCGGTGTACACGAAAATGTTATTGCGGCATCCTGGCAAGCCTTGGACGACGCCGTTCACTTCGGCCTCGTGCGCGGCCGTCCGTGAATTGCGTATAGTCCTAGCCGATAGTGTTGCGAAGTGCGCATCTGTCGATTTAGTCATGGCGAAGAGGTAAGTTTTGGTGTTCTTGACAACCTCGATGATCAAGGCGAACTTACAGACAATTCAATAATTGCAATACTCAAGGGTCACCCATTCGGTGAGCTCGATCCTGATGGAAGAGTGATTGCCGCTTCAGCAGTTAAGCTTCTCGCGCCAATCCTTCCCAGCAAAATAATTGGTATCGGCAAAAATTATGCAGATCATGCTGCTGAAATGGATAGTGAGCTCCCTACCGAGCCACTCATGTTCCTCAAGCCGAACACATCGGTTATTGGACCAAACGAATTCATTGTTCTCCCACAACAATCATCGATGGTTCACCACGAAGCGGAATTGGCAGTCGTTATTGGTCGATTCTGTAAGGATGTCCCACGTGAGCGGGTCAATGAGGTAATTTTGGGTTACACCTGCGCGAACGACGTTTCGGCACGTGATGTGCAAAAATCAGACGGACAATGGGCGAGAGCCAAGGGCTTTGACACTTTTTGTCCGCTTGGGCCATGGATTGAAACTGATCTAGATCCATCCGAACTTGCGATTGCGGCTTATGTCGGAAGTGAACAGCGTCAATCGGGGAATACGAAGGATCTTATTTTTTCAGTAGTTGATTTGGTTAGTTATGTGAGCCACCAGATGACTTTGCTCCCAGGCGATGTAATTCTGACGGGTACGCCCGCAGGAGTTGGACCAATTGTTGCAGGAGATGAAGTTGAAGTATCCATTGAAGGAATTGGAAGCTTGGTCAACCCGGTTAAGGATGCTTGATGAGTGACATTCGAGTTCGATTCTGCCCATCACCCACGGGGAATCCACACGTTGGCATGATTCGAACGGCACTTTTCAACTGGGCATTTGCTCGGCACGTCGGTGGCACCTTTGTATTTCGTATTGAAGACACGGATGCGGCTCGTGACTCGCAGGATTCATATCTTGCGCTGGTGGACAGCATGCGCTGGCTTGGATTGGATTGGGATGAAGGCCCCGAAGTCGGCGGTCCGTTCGGCCCTTACCGTCAATCGGAGCGGATGGGGATCTACGCAGAAGTTGTTGAGAAACTACTCGAGGCTGGATTTGCCTACCGTTGCTATTGCAGTGCCTCGGAACTGGAAGCTAAACGCGAACTTGCCACTTCCGAAAAGAGAACCCCAGGCTACGACGGTTCCTGCCGGGAACTTAGTCAAGAGCAGGTAGCCGATTTCCTTTCCCAAGGTCGTGAACCCGTTATTCGGTATCGGATGCCCGGCACTGACTTTACGTGGAATGACCTCATTCGTGGTGAGGTCACTTTCCAGGCTGAACATGTCCCTGACTTTGTGCTGGTTCGAGCAAATGGTGAACCGCTGTACACCCTGGTGAATCCGGTCGACGACGCAATGATGAACATCACCCACGTTTTGCGTGGTGAGGATCTTTTGTCGTCGACCCCACGGCAACTTGCCCTATTCGAGGGGCTGACCGCTGTCGGCGTAGCGCAACTCACGCCGGCCTACGGACACTTGCCATACGTCATGGGCGAGGGCAATAAGAAGTTATCTAAGCGTGATCCCGAATCATCACTAGCCATGTACCGGTCAAAAGGCTATCTACCTGAGGCCCTGTTGAACTACCTAGCACTTCTGGGATGGTCCATGGGTAATGACATTGAGTTTTTTTCACCGAAGGAATTGACGGAAGCCTTTACCTTAGAGCGGGTTAACCCCAACCCGGCCCGATTTGATTTGAAAAAATGCACGTCCATTAACGGTGATTGGATTCGTCACATATCTGAGGCCGATTTATGCGATCGACTCGTCCCCTTTATGGAGTCCTCTGGGGTTACATCAGCCAACATCACAATGGAGGAGCGAGCGCTCTTAGCCCGGGTGGTTCCTCTGATTCAAGAACGACTTGACGCCCTCGATGCCGCGCCCGCGTTAGTTGAATTCCTATTCATTCCAGCGGAGGAAGTGATTATTGACCCGGCTCTGTGGACTAATGAGTCAGCTCAGGTTCTCGAAGTGGCTAGGAGAGCCTTAGCCGAAGTGCGCGAATGGAATGCCGAAGCGATCCAGGCGGCCTTGCGCGATTCTCTCGTTGATGGATTGGGGCTTAAGCCAAAGTTGGCTTTTGGGCCGGTTCGAACTGCAATCTGTGGACAGAAAATCTCTCCGCCGCTCTTTGAATCGATGGAGATATTGGGTAAGGAAGAGTCACTGTTGAGAGTCGAAAATGGACGTGTCCATGCGTTGGCCCGACCTTTGAGCGAGTGATTTTTTCCCGGCGATAGACTATCTCGGCACCCTTGGGGTATGGGGTAATTGGCAGCCCAACTGATTCTGGTTCAGTTAGTCTAGGTTCGAGTCCTGGTACCCCAGCGAATCGTGTATGTGCGCGATTTTTTTCACGGCCCCGTTGTGTAGTGGCCTAGCACGCCGCCCTCTCAAGGCGGTAGCGCGGGTTCGAATCCCGTCGGGGCTACAACGGTGGGAGAGTCCAACCGGATTCTCCCACCCTGAGTTGACACATATTGAAGAATGGGAGTTCGACATGGGTCGCACACTGGCAGAGAAGGTCTGGTCGGACCACATTGTCCATGAAGGTGATGGACTGCCGGATCTGTTGTATATCGATATGCACCTTGTTCATGAAGTCACGAGTCCGCAAGCATTTGATGGATTACGGGCAACCGGCCGCCCATTGCGTCGGCCCGACCTGACAGTCGCTACCGAGGATCACAATATCCCCACGGTCGATGTTGACAAGCCAATTGCAGACCCCATTTCGCGCATACAGGTTGAGACACTTCGCAAGAATTGTGAAGAGTTTGGCGTCACACTTTTTCCGCTGGGTGATCTAGAACAAGGGATTGTGCACGTTGTTGGACCTCAGATGGGCCTCACCCAACCCGGTATGACAATCGTGTGTGGCGATTCACACACAAGCACGCATGGCGCATTCGGCGCTCTTGCATTTGGGATTGGTACCAGCGAAGTTGAACACGTACTGGCCACCCAAACCTTGCCGCTCAAGCCATTCAAAACCATGGCAATCAATTTTGAGGGTGAACTACCTCTTGGAGTCAGCGCAAAAGATCTCATCCTCGCCGTGATTGCCCAAATTGGCACCGGAGGCGGTCAAGGTTATGTCCTGGAGTACCGGGGCGAAGCGATCAAAGGTCTTTCGATGGAAGGTCGGATGACAATTTGCAATATGTCAATTGAAGCGGGTGCTCGCGCCGGCATGATTGCCCCGGATACAACAACCTTTGAATACATCAAAGGAAAACCACATGCACCAAAGGGGGAGGACTGGGAAGCCGCCCTCGCATATTGGGAAACACTTGTCACGGACCCAGACGCGAAATTCGACAAAGAAATCACGATCGACGCATCTGCATTACGTCCCTTCGTGACGTGGGGGACTAACCCGGGCCAGGGTTTGCCATTGGATCAGTCGGTTCCCGATCCACAATCATTTTCGGATCCAGTTGAACGCGAAGCCGTGGAAAATGCCCTCGCATATATGGATCTTCGTCCTGGTCAACCACTCAAGGAAATTGCAGTCGATACCGTTTTCCTTGGGTCCTGCACCAACGGTCGCATTGAGGATCTACGCGCCGCCGCACATGTCATCAAAAATCGAAAGGTCGCGAAGGGCGTTCGACTCCTTGTCGTCCCAGGATCAACGCGGGTGCGGATTGAGGCCGAGCATGAGGGCCTGGACCAAATTTTCCTTGACGCCGGTGCCGAGTGGCGCGGAGCCGGTTGCTCAATGTGTCTCGCCATGAACCCGGATAAATTAACGCCCGGTGAGCGAAGTGCATCAACTTCGAATCGTAACTTCGAGGGTCGTCAAGGACCTGGCGGTCGAACGCATCTAGTTTCTCCAGAGGTTGCGGCTGCCACTGCAGTTCGAGGCACTCTCAGCGACCCAACGGACTTGGTGGAGGTTTAAACATGGAGGCATTTACCGTTCATACGGGCACGGCGGCACCACTGCATCGAAGTAATGTTGACACAGATCAAATAATCCCTGCCGAATACCTCAAGCGAATCACCCGGCACGGCTTTGAGGACGCGCTATTTGCCAGCTGGCGCAAGGACCCAGAATTCGTGCTCAACCTTCCGCAGTACGAAGCAGCCTCGATCTTGATTGCGGGCCCCGATTTTGGGACTGGATCTTCACGCGAGCACGCCGTTTGGGCCCTCCAAGATTACGGTTTCAAAGTGATTCTTAGTTCGCGCTTTGCCGACATCTTCCGGGGGAACTCGGGTAAGGGCGGGTTACTCACCGCGGTCATCCCGCAAGATGCCATTGAGAAACTGTGGGAAATCACCGAAGCTAGCCCTTCCACCCCGGTAACAGTGGATCTGCAGGAACGTTGTGTCACTGCTGGAAGTTTTAGTTGCGATTTTGAAGTCGATGATTACGTTCGCTGGCGCCTGCTGGAGGGTCTCGATGACATTGGGATCACTCTTGAACATGCTGATGCAATAGGCGAGTTTGAAAAAAAACGCCCATCATTCAAGCCCGTTCTCAACTAACACTCGCGAAGTCGCAAAGTCGCAAAGTCACAAGGTCACAAATTACCTGGCATGGGTATGTGAAAGATGTTGCGTGGCAACGCCTTTTGGCGTGGCTAATCCGAAATATTGACATTTTCAAGTTACATTTAGGTGTTGGTCACAAGATCAACCTAATCACCCTCCGGAGGGGTTAAATCGTGAACAAAGCAGAACTCATTGATGCAGTAGCGGGCCGTGGCGACGTTAGCAAGCGTGAAGTCACCGAAATCGTTGATGCATTCATCGAAGAAATCAAGATGTCCGTGGTTCGTGGCGACAAAGTTGCCATAAGTGGATTTGGAATCTTCGAAGCCCAAGCTCGTCAAGCCCGTCTTGGCCGTAACCCTCGTACGGGAGAAACCGTAAAGATCAAGGCGACGAAGCTTCCTAAATTCCGTCCAGGTGCAGAATTCAAAGCCGTTGTGTCCGGTGCAAAGAAAATCGCAACCGCCGCACCTAAAAAGGCTGCTCCAAAGAAGGTAGCAGCAAAAAAGGCTGCTCCTAAGAAGGCCGCAGCGAAGAAGGCTCCTGCTCGTCGCAAGTAGTTTTTTACTCAGTAGGTGGTCGTATCCCAATGGGTGCGGCCACCTACTTATTTCTAAAG
>CANMNM010000108.1 GCA_947499275.1 Actinomycetota bacterium
CGATCTGACTCATCCCATGGCGCGACCTTGATATCTACTCCGGGTAGCCCCTTACCAACAAGTACCCCTTGGTCTTCGAGCGAATTGAGAATCTCATCAAGTGAAATTTCACTCAAGGGCAATGCTTCCGTCATGCCATAGGGGGTCCTAATCGAAGCGTTCGGGATCATGCGCGCCAATTTTTTCAGCAACGATTTTGGTACCGGCGCTCCGGCACTCAATATCAATCGAATACCGCTCCAATCAGCATTTTCATTCTCGGGGGCGGTATTTACCACGTTGGTTAACGCCGCTGGAGAGGCCCACAGCAACGTCCCACCTGCACGAACCACGCTTTCATTGAGTGCGCGATAGGTCAACGAACTGGGTTTCCCAGGATTCATGTCCGGCAAAACCGACGCAATTCCCAATGCAGGACCAAATACGGCCCATGGCGCGAAGGCCGCGATGATGACGTCGTCGGATTGAATTGAATACTGCGATTGCAAGGCAGCAACTGTGAGCGCAATGTGTCCTCGCGAATACTGCACACCTTTAGCGGGACCGGTTGATCCTGAAGTAAAAACAACCGCGCCCAAATCACTCGCCGGGAATGCATCCTGTTTCGCTTTTGCAGCTGCCGTTGCTGAAGTGCCGCGATCACTCGCCTTATCCATGTTTTTCGTGCTTATTCGGGCTCCCGGGATTTGCAAACTCCGCATGAGTGGCCATGCACGCGGTATCCCCACAACGTGATCAATGTGAGCACCGCGAAGTGCACGGAACATTCCTCGTAATCCCAGCCCTGAGTCTGCGAGTACCACGGCCGCACCAAGATTCCAGGCGGCATATATCAAAGGGATTAATGATGGTCCTGGGGGAACAAGGAATGCAACTCGATCACCTGCTGTAACGCCTTCGCGCGAAAGGTAGCGCATAGAGAATTCAGTTTGAGATTGAAGTTCACTCCACGTTACCGAAAGTTTCTCGTTCATCGCTGTCAGTCCCACCGCGTTGGGACGAATAATTGCTTGTTCACTCATTCGTGCACCAAAGTCAACCAATGAAGTATCGGCAGCACTTGATCGATTCGGTTCTGAACTCTTGGGTGAGGCAATCCAACTGAATACATCACTCACTAAGGCAGGTGCGTCCTCACTCACCAAGTGAGAAGCACCTTCATATCTATGAACCTCTGCGTGTGGAATTCGGGATTTCAAATCTCGAAGGTAAAGATCTGAGAAGACCGGGTCATTGGGGCCCCAACACATGAGAACCGGCGTCTGCGAGAGCAGATTAAGTTTCAGAGCGATTTGGTCCAGTGACGTCCGGCTCACATGATCTACTTCAAACGGGATATCGGCCACAAATCCGTGGATGGCCTTGCGCGATTCGCGATTGCGATACGGTTCCCGAAAACCAGCTGCAACCTCGCGTGACATCTTTGATCCACTCAAAACCCTTGTTCCGAAAACAAATCCCTGGGTGTATTCGGTGATTGGGGCAAGTAAACCCCGAGCTCGAGCAAGTCGAATTATCGTCGGATTATTGAACTTTTCTGGCTGGTGCACTGCCGTGTTGAGCAAGATCACGCCCGAGATTTCATGGTCTCCCGAGGCAATTTCACGCTCAACCCAACCTAATGAAATGGGCCCTCCCCAGTCATGCGCCAAGGACATGATGGGTGTTGTGATCTCCAATGCGCCAATTAAACGAGTGAGGTCGTCCACCCTTTGCTCCAACACCCGCTCGGTGTCGAGTTTTTCGGAATAACCCATGCCTAAGTGATCAAGAGCGATGACTCGAACATTGGACGGGGCCCGTGCCAAAAAATTGCGCCACAAATAGGACCAGGTGGGGTTTCCATGGACGCACACCAACGTCAATTCAATGTCTGGACCGGCTCCCGTGTCAAGAATGTGCATGCCACGTGAGATTGCATCGCGGTCGATGAACGTGACGATTCTGGACCAACTGGGATCCAGCCCCTGCACGTGCGGAGGGGGCAGTTGAGCGGGTCTGCTCACTCCTACCAGTCAATCTCAATAACAGCCGCATTAAGTCCTGAGCCGATTCCCATGCATGCGATCCGGTCACCCGTTTGTAAGTCATCAACTGACTGCGCCAACGTAAATGGGACTGAAGCAGGGCCAATGTTTCCCTGCAAAGGAAAAGTAGTGGGGACTTTCGAGGAATCAATTCCTAGTGCCGAAATGATCGCTGAATTATGAGCCTTGGAAACCTGATGCAAAATGTACATATCCAAATCGGACCAACTAAATTGTGACTGTGCGTCGTCCCACGTCACCTTAGCCAGAGCGACGCCTGCTTCCAGCAAACCGCGGCTATCTGTCCGCATTGAGTCAAGATCACCCATGCACAATTGATTGTGCTGGGTTGCAGCGCGACTCACCCCGCCGCGGAATCGGTGGCCCCCATTCACCGAAGCTTTGCCCAGGACCATGGCTGCTCCGCCGGAACCCAATGTCATGGTGGCGAATTGATCCAGAACATCTTGTTTGGTTGAGTCATTACGCGACAATCTGGCAATGGTCGCCTCTTGCGGTCTGCGACTTCCTTCACCATCAACAACGAGTGCGTATTCAATTTGCCCGGAGTCAATCATCATGGAAGCGACCTGCATTCCATTTATGAAGCCCAAGCACGCATTACTGAGATCAAAGTTCAAGCACGATGAAGAAAGTCCAAGCTGCTGGTGAATATCAACGGAGGCCGATGGCTCAAGTCGTTCCCGACACACGGAAGTATCAATGAGCAGACCAACCGACTCTGGATTTACTCCAGCCTCAGCGAGGGCCTTTGCTCCCGCCATTGAAGCAGCGTCGGCAAATGTGACATCGGGTGCCCACCATCGGCGCTCTTTGACCCCGGCCAGATTTTCCAACATGCCCGGTCGCAAACCAACCCGTTCATAGGTATCCAATAACTGTGCATCAATTTCGTCGCTGGTCACGACAATGGGAGCGATAGCCGCAGTTACCGCAAGGATCGCGGTATCTGAGTACGTGAAGGTGGCGTTGCCACTCATAATGAGCCTTTCCCGGTGCGTGAACGCCTAGCCTGCCATGTGATGGATAATTCGGCTGAGTCAGGTAGGCGACAGGACAGCGGACGACAAGGAGCCAGCGTGGTAAACTTTCACCGCAACCTTCGCGGTTCTTTGGCGGTTCTTGCCGGATCTTCCCTTCTCATTTTTCTCACGATTGCCCCTGCCAATGCCGAGAAATCGGACCCGCTGGCCGCTTTCTACGCTCAAACACTGAAGTGGACGAAATGCGGCAAAGCATCTTGTGCCCTCGTAACCGTGCCATTGGATTACGAGCAGCCAGATGGTGCAACTATTGCCTTGTCGATCCGACGGATCGGATCCCCTGGTTTACCCCCGTTAATCATGAATCCTGGTGGGCCAGGATCAGAAGGAACCCAATTCGCTCAAAGCATTGCTGGGTCGCTGGATTCAAAGATTAGCGACGCTTTCACGCCCGTGGGTTTTGATCCTCGGGGAACAGGTGTTTCCGCTCCCGTAGAATGCTTCACAGGCGTTAGCGCAAATAAGTGGTTGAGAACTGATTCAACCCCAGACACTGCTGCTGAAGTAACCAGTTACATGTCAGCAGCTGCCAAGATTTCTCCGGCGTGCCGACGGCTGTCGCCGGGGCTCGCCAAACACATCGGGACCGACAACACGGTTCGGGATATAGACATAATTCGGGCAACATTGGGTAGCGAAAAACTCAATTGGCTTGGATTTTCCTATGGCACTTCGTTGGGCACCCGATATGCAGAACTTTTCCCAGACAGAGTGGGTCGCATGGTGCTTGATGGCGCTGTTGACCCTTCCCTTAACGCAATGGAGTTGTCACAAGGCCAATCGGCCGGGTTTCAAAAGGCGATAGGCCGTTTCAACCAGCAATACCCTGGTTCGATCACTGCAATAAATCGACTTCTGGGCTCACTCGATAGCACCGAGATGAAAACAGATGGGTCGCAAACACTAACTCAGAGCGAAGCAAATACCGCGATCTTTTTGTCGATGTACAGCACATCATTTTGGCCTGAGTTACATGACGCACTAAAGGAAGCGAAGGCCGGCAACGGAACCCAACTCCAAGAGTTGTCCTACTACGCCAATGATCAAACTGCGCCCACCAAATTCTCGAGTAATGTTCTCTCTGCATTCATTGCGATAAATTGCTGGGATTACCCACAAACTCCGTCTGCCGCAGGACTATCTCGAAGTGCACGTCAATTTTCATGGCAGGCCAAGGTGCCCGAACTGGCGCGAGCTATGAGTTGGGGGAACGCACCTTGCAGTGCTTGGTTTGGGCATTCGCCCATTAAACCTGCGGCGGCCAAAACAACAACCGGTGCCCAAATTTTGATTCTTGGCACAACTTATGACCCTGCCACTCCCCTTGCATGGGCTCAGGCACTCCAAGAACAATTGCCCACCAGTTCTCTGCTCACATTTGTCAGTGATGGGCACACTGCTTATTTGAATGGGAACACGTGCATTGATGAAACCGTAAACAATTACTTGCTCACCGGTTTCGCACCAAAAAGCAAAACTTGTTAAAGATCTGATTCCTTATCAGCCTCTTTCGCTGAATCAATTTCGGCCAAGAACGCCTCAACCTGAGCGGCAATCTGATCTGCACTAGGAATATCAGCGTCAGCGACACCACCTGCCCCGCCACTCAACGCTTCAGCTATTTGATCGTATTGGCCTTCAAGGGCCTGGACGACCGCCGCAAATTCTTCATTACCGGAAAGCTGTTCGGTTATGTTTGCAAGTGACTTCGCTGCCAATTCGGTGAGTTCTCCTCGGGGGATCACCAGGTCAGGACCAGCCATCAGGCCGTCAAGCAGCGCCAATGCGCCCTGGGGGTAGTCAAACTGAACCAAATAGTGAGGGACTTGAGCGGTTATGCCCATTGAATTCAACCCGATGTTGCCCAAGTGCAATTCCATGAGCGCGCCGACATGACCCGGCACTTCAATCTCACCAATTACTGATCCCACACCAAAGAGCAGCTCTGGATTGTTGCCATGGACGGTGAGTCCTAGCGGACGCGTATGCGGCATGGGCCACGGAATGGCGGAAACACCAATTGCCAATTCAACTTTGTATTTTTCGACAACTACCTCAATCGCAGCGAGGAACCGATTCCACTGATAGTCAGGCTCAGGACCTGAGATGAGAAGAAAATGTTTTCCATTTGCATCGAGCACGTCATGGACATTGATGCTCGGAAACTCAACTGATGAAAAATGATCCACAACGAATTGCATTTTG
>CANMNM010000109.1 GCA_947499275.1 Actinomycetota bacterium
TCCGCAGTTTCCAGACTGCCCGACTTCTCAATGATGAAACAGTGCGCACAAATGTCCTTTTGGGTTGTCAGCCGATGGATGGCCCTGGAAGTGTGCGTCAGATGTTTGCGACCCCCGGTTACCGAAAGTGGAACAAGCTGGCGCAAGAACGTTCTCGAGAAATCGAGGAAATCGTGGGAATATCTGACATCCAAGATGTTCAAGTAGCCAAACTTTCATCTGCGATGCGGCGATTTGTGGAAATCGCACGAGTACTGGTTTCTCAACCAAAAGTGTTGTTACTAGATGAGCCTGCGGCCGGACTCGACCATGGTGAAAGGCGTCAGTTGGAACGCATTCTGCACCGGATTGCCGAGCAAAGGCCAACACTCATGGTTTTGGTTGAACATGACGTTGCCGTTGTGAGAAATGTGTGCGACTACACATACGTGCTGGCTGAAGGAACTTTATTGGCAGAGGGTGCCACGAATGAGGTACTAGCGGATCAAAGTGTTCTTAATTCCTACTTTGGAGGTGCAGCCCGTGCTTGAAACAAAGTCACTTGCTGCCTGGTATGGGCCAACTCAAGCCCTGTTTGACGTATCTGTCCGCGTCACGCCCGGACAAGTCCTGGCTCTAGTAGGTACAAACGGTGCAGGAAAGACAACGACCGTGCGTGCCATCATGGGGTTAATCCGTTCAACGGGTGCCGTCACAGTAAATGGAACGGACATAAGTGGGTGGCCAACGCATCGACGCGCTCGCGAAGCGCGAATTGCAGTGGTTCATGAATCAGTTAACCTTTTTGGTGAGTTGACCATTATTGAGAATTTGCTACTCGGGCTTGGCAATGTCTCTCAGGAACGCCTCGAAGAAGTGCAAGAAATTTTCCCGATAATTGCGGAGCGTCCCAAGGCAGCCGTTGGGACTCTCTCCGGTGGACAACGCCAAATGGTTGCACTAGGCAAAGCTTTTCTCAGCGATCCAAGCTACTTGTTGTTAGACGAGCCATCCCTTGGGCTATCACCCGCAATGGTGGAAGTTATCTATCAAACAATTACAGAGTTTACTGCCCGAAATGTTGGGGTCTTACTTATTGAACAGAATATTTCACGAGCCGCTGACGTTGCAACTGAAATCCAGTTGGTATCCATCGGTCGAAGCAACCCGGTAATTCCAGCTTCAGATCAACAAAAAGTTGACCAGCTTCAGCAACTAGCTTTTGGGGAAATCTAGGCGTGCAAACTATTAGGAAAGGCATGACCGTGGATAAGGACAGTAAACAGAACAAGCGCGATAACGAACTTGAGGTGCGGCTGCTGCGAACCATGATGCTTGCTCGCGCGTTCGATTCTAATCTGCCGACCCTATACAACAAGGGGTTGATTCAGGGTTCAAGCCATTCAGCGATCGGACAAGAGGCAGTCGCCGCCGGGGCATGTTTGGCGTTGCGCACAGAGGACTATGTCACTTCGACGCATCGTGGACACGGTCACACTATTGCGAAGGGGGCCGATCTCACACGCATGACAGCCGAGCTGCTTGGTCGTGAGACGGGATTCTGCCGAGGTAAAGGAGGAAGCATGCATATCGCTGATTTCAGTGTAAACATGTTGGGTGCCAATGGCATCGTGGGCGGAAATTTTGGTATCGCGGCGGGTGCGGCCCTTTCGTTGAAGATGCGTGGATCAGACGCTGTCGTACTGTCATTTTTTGGAGAGGGCGCCCTTAACCAAGGCGCATTCTTGGAAACAGCGAATATGGCCAAAATTTGGAATCTTCCCGTAATCTTTCTCTGCGAAAACAACCATTTCGCAATGAGTGCCCGGCCAGAAGACATGCTTGCTGTTGGGGCAATTGTCGATCGCGCAGGTGCCGTTGGCATACCAGGTGTGGAAATTGATGGGATGGACGTTGGTGCCGTATTTGATGCTGTGCAAGCTGCAGCCGCACGTGCACGTGCGGGAGAAGGCCCTCAATTTATTGCTGCAGAATGTTATCGATTTGAAGGGCACTTTTCCGGTGACACGATGGCCTACCGCGACAGCGCCGAAGCGGATTTATGGCTTGAACGAGATCCAATTCCACGACAGATTCAACGCCTCGTTTCTGCTGGTGTGCTCACAACCGAAGATGTCACCAGCATGGAATCCGATGTCAAAGCGATGGTCGACGAAGCACTTGTTCAAGCAAGCGCCGCACCGTTCCCCAATCCACAGCAAGCGTGGGAGGACGTTTATGCCTGAAATGACCTACAGCGCCGCTCTGAATAAGGCGCTACGCGAAGAAATGAATCGTGACCCGAATGTTTTCGTAATGGGAGAAGACATTGGAGTTTGGGGTGACGGCGGTGGAGTCTTTTCAGTCACGAAGGGGCTTCTCGACGAATTTGGATCCCAGCGCGTTCTTGACACCCCGATCAGCGAAGAAGGTTTTGTTTCCATGGGGGTAGGTGCGGCACTTGTTGGTAGCCGGCCGGTAGTTGAAGTGATGTATAGCGATTTTTTGACTCTTGTCATGGATCCGCTCGTGAATCAGGCAGCCAAGATGCGCTACATGTTTGGTGGGCAAGCAAAAGTTCCACTAGTTGTCCGAACAAATCTCGGAGCAGCTGGGGGTAAGGCGGCTCAGCATTCACAGTCTTTTGAGACTTGGTTTATGCATGTTCCTGGCATCAAGGTCGTTGTTCCCACCACCCCTGCAGACGCCGCGGGGCTATTGAAAACCGCAATCCGCGATGACAACCCAGTCCTGTTCCTTGAACATAAATTGCTGTACTTCATGAAAGGTGAAGTACCCGATGTCATTGAACCAATTCCTTTCGGCCAGGCCCTGATTCGTAGAGAAGGCAAAGACGTCACGCTCGTGGCTACGCAAGTAATGCTTCAACTCGCTCTCAAGGCAGCCGATCAATTGTTTGAAGAAGAAGGCATTGACGTTGAGGTAATTGATCCAAGAACCTTGGTCCCACTGGATCTAGAAACCATTCTGACTTCAGTGAAAAAAACCGGACGTTGCGTCATTGCTCATGAAGCCGTTGAGAGGGCTGGTTGGGCGGCCGAGATAGGTTTTGAAGTTTCTCTTCAGGCATTCGATTTCCTTGATGCTCCAATAGTCCGCGTGTGTTCTGCAAATCTTCCCGTTCCCTACACAAAGGATTTGGAAGCAGTAGTGATTCCAGGCCTGAATGACATAAAAGACGGAATTCGCGCGGTTTATCAGGGTAAGCAATATAGTCGAGGCGGTCGAGCCATCAATGAGTAGCGCATCCGGTCGAACCGCAATAGTCACTGGTTCTAGTTCTGGAAATGGTCGGGCTATCGCCTTGAGACTTGCGCAATCAGGTTTCAATATCGTGTGTGCCGACCTGAGCCCAAATGCTCGCTCCGATGGATTCGAAGATGATAAAGAAATTCCCACTCACGAGCTGATTGGCTCTCAAGGAGGTCAGTCAATTTTCGTGAATTGCGATGTCTCAGCAATCGCAAATTTCAAAAATGTAATCAATGAAGGTGTCAAGAAGTTTGGTTCGGTTGACATACTCGTCAACAACGCCGGCTACTTCACGGGGCTCAACACGATTTTCGACGAAACCGAAGAAGCCTTTGACGCGGCAATCGCAGTAAACCTCAAGGGTGTCTGGAACGGTTGCAAGGCAATGGCTACGCATCTTCGCGATGCCGGAACACCAGGTCGAATTATCAACATTGCATCAGTTGGTGGACTTGTCGGGATCGGTAATGAACCTGGGTACTGTGCGTCAAAAGGTGGCGTCGTTAATATGACGCGCGCTGTCGCTCTAGATTGTGCCGAACATCAGATTGCTGTAAATGTTGTGTGTCCGGGATTTATTGTCACCGGCATGGTTCGCGAATTTGTTGAGCAACCGGACGTTCTCGATGTCTTGCGCGTCGCGACCCCATGGCCACGGTTTGGGCAACCCAAGGACGTCGCCGCAGTCTGTGCATTTCTGGCTTCGCCAGAAGCAGAATGGGTCACAGGTTCTGTTTTTACAGTAGACGGAGGTTACACAGCCAAATGATGTCTACCTCCCAAACCCGAAAGTGTAATCATGCCTATTAGTGAGCTGATCCTGCCAAGAACATCAGATGCAATGACTGAAGCAATCTTGGCGACCTGGCTGGTGGCGAGTGAATCGCAAGTTTCCGCAGGCGACGTCCTCGCGGAAGTTGAAACCGAAAAAGCTATGGTCGAGGTCTGCGCTGAAGGCGACGGCCTTTTCGTCGCCGTGGTGACCGCCGGAGCGACCGTCGAAGTCGGTGGTGTCCTCGCCTATGTTCTTAGTGGTTCTGAAATTGATGACTACAAATCAGGAAAACTTCTCCTGGCGGGAGCGAATCAAGAGAAGGATGTTCCCGCGAAACAATCTGCACCAATTGAGTCGCAAGTACAGTTAGAGCAAGTTATCGAGTCGACGGAAGTTGCCATAAGCATTACTCCTGCCGAAACTGCCAAGGGACGCCCCCTTGTTTCCTCCCCACTCGCTCGAAAGTTGGCTCGCGAGGCAGGGCTGGATCTCGCGTCAATTGCTCCCGGGTCAGGGCCCGGGGGTCGCCTTGTCCGAGCCGACATTGAAACGGCAATTAGTCGCAAGTCGAACACCCATGTCACTGAATTGACATCGCGTCAAAGGGCAATGGCTTCCGCGATGGTTCAATCCACAACCACAATTCCACATTTCTCAATCTCGAGGGATGTACCACTAGAAGCTCTTATTGAATTCAGAGAACAATTGCGTCGCAGTGACCTTGAGCCACCATCGTTGTCAGCATTCTTCGTCCGAGCACTTGCCGTAGCCATGCAAGGTGTACCCGCGTCGAGAGTTACATGGGTACCCGAGGGGATTGCCACACATCCAGTTTCCGCCATAGGGGTTGCGGTTGCCGATGGAGATTTCGACCTCGTAGTTCCTGTCATCCGTGATGCCGAATCAAAGTCATTATGGAAGATCGGTGAAGAAGTCCACAACTTGAGTAACGACGTAAAGAACAAGCGCCTCAAGCCAGAGAGTTTGCAAGGAGCAATAGGAACAATTTCGAACCTCGGTATGTTCGGTATCGATTCACTGACTCCAATAATTCCACCAGGTCAAACTTTCATCATTGGCATCGGACGATCGCGGGATAGATTGGTCAATCAAGCTGGAGGTCAAATTGTTACCGAGACGTTCATGACCGTGACCCTCTCCGGTGATCACCGAGTTCTGACTGGACTTGGCGGTGCCAAACTGCTTGCGCAATTTTCCCATATCTGTGAAAATCCAATTCTCCTGTTGCAACAAGGAGCCTT
>CANMNM010000110.1 GCA_947499275.1 Actinomycetota bacterium
AGTGTGTCCGAGACAATGAGTCGATTAGATCGATCCGTTTCCCCCAACACGTTCCACTCTGCCGGTGCCGCTACCCCGGCCGCCCAAATGATGGTTCCGGCAGGGAGAACCTCACCAGACTTAAGGTGAACGTCACCGGGATACATGCGGTCAACCGCACTGTCCACCATCACGTTCACACCCAACTCTTCCAATTCACTTTTCGCATGTGCGGAAGATTTGTCCGCGAAGGAAGGGAGGAGCCTTGGCCCGGCTTCGACCAATGTCACCGAACCATGCTTGGCAACGTCAAGAAACTCACGGTGCATGCTTTTCTGTAGTTCTGCAACGGCGCCAGCAATCTCAACGCCCGTGGGTCCCCCACCGACAACGACAACGCGTAATGATTCTTTTGGCTTCAAACCCGTCTCAACATCTTCATATGTTTGCAGGAGCCGATTTCTAATTGCTCGCGCTTGGTATAAATCTTTCATCTGCATGGCGTTTTCCTGCACGCCAGGGATACCAAACGTTGTTCCGCCACTGCCAACGGCTAAAACCAACTGATCAAAATAAAGGACCCGACCATCTTCTAATCGAATGTTATTTGCTTCCAATGAAACTTTAATTACATCACCACGAATGAAGTCCACACCGGGAATGGCCGAACGAACAGGGTAGGCGATGTCGTCTTCAGGCAGTCCGCCTGTTGCCACCTGATACAACAGTGGAGCAAACAATTGGTAAGAGTGACGGTCAATAACGGTCACGTGGACATTTTCCTGTTTGGCTAATTTGGTCGCAGTGGTAAGTCCACCAAAACCTGCTCCGATAACAAGGATTTTTGATTTCGTTGATTCAGATTGGGCATTCATTTGAGTGGGCTCCTTGATTCGAACTCGGGAAAGGGACTTTCCCCATTCGGCTCCGTGGCACTGAGTCGCTCACATTGAGACTCTGTGAGTTCAATACTCAATGAACGAACAATTGAGTCGACTGTTACCGGCTTAGTTGCGCCCGGAATGGGAATCACAACCGGTGAAAGTTTCAATAACCAAGCAAGTGTGATCTCCTGCGCTGTTGCATCGTGTTCTTGCGCGACAGCAGCAAACTCACTGAATTGAGAGTCAACATTTTTAGCGTTGTCTGATCCGCCTAGCGGTGACCAGGGCAGGAAAGCTATTCCCAGTTCGGTGCATCGGTCTAGTACCTCACGATTCTCACGGTAACGTGGTGAGAATTCGTTTTGCACAGAAACAACACCGCCGCTACCCGGTCCTCCCAAAATTTCTAGGGCTACTTCCAGCTCAGGCAAGGTTGCATTTGAAATTCCTACCTCACGAACCCAACCGAGATCGCGCAAGGCCAAAATGCCCCGCATTTGATCGGCGTAGGTCTCGCGCGGATCATGTCGGTGAAACTGGTAAAGATCAATGACGGTGACGCCCAGTGCTGTCATGCTTGCCTCACACGCCGCTTTTAGCCCTGATGCACTCCCATCACGCGCCCAAGTGTCACCTTCACCACGGGTGATGCCACCTTTTGTCGTGACCAGGATGTTCGCGATATTTGCCGGCCCGGTGTACAAGGACAGTGCTTCTGCGATCAACTCTTCATTGTGCCCAATTGTGTCCCATGTCGGCGCATAAATATTTGCCGAATCAATGAATGTGATGCCTGAATCGAGTACGCGATGAATGGTGGCAATTGCCTGATCGCGATGCGTCACCATGTCGCTAAATGAAAGGGGCATAGCGCCAAGACCAATTGCAGAGACCTGCCATGGTCCGAGTTGACGCTGAGGTAGGGGCGTAATGACAGCGCTCATAGGAGCAGTCTATCGCTCCAAGGATTATTTCTGCCCGTCTGAAAGTTCGTCAGCGGCTTCAAGCCACTGCAACTCAATAGTTTCTTTTGACTCATTTAGGTCCTGAAGCTCTTTATCAAGTTGGGCAACGCGTTCAAAATCACTCGCAAACTCAAGCATTTGGTCGTGGATCAACCCAATCGAAGCCTCGAGTTTTGCCAGTTGGCGCTTATATTTGTCGGTCAATTTGCGAAGCTCCCGCTCCCTAGCAGGGGTCAACTTCGAGGTGCCCTTGCCCTCACCTGCACTGCCTGAAGTGGGCTTGCCGGATGCTCCGGCCAGCGCTTTTCTTCGAAGTTCCAAATACTGTTCAATTCCGCCAGGAAGATCTGTGAAGTTGAGATCACCGATCACGGCAACAAAGTTGTCGCAGACCCGTTCTAGAAAATACCGATCATGGGAAATTATGAGAAGCGTTCCTGGGAAACCGTCGAGCAAGTCTTCCAACGCAGCCAACGTCTCAACGTCAAAATCATTGGTTGGTTCGTCGAGTACCAATACATTGGGTTCTGACATCAAGATCCGAGTCAACTCCAAGCGTCTACGTTCCCCACCGGAAAGTTCACCCACTCGCGTGAATTGCCCATCATGATCAAATCCAAGACGCTGACACACTTGACTGGCGCTCATTTGCTTTCCCTTACCCAGCTCAATGTAATTGGCAACGTCAGAGACCGTGTCAATAACAGTTTTACTCAGATCCAAATCAGCCAAATGTTGACTCAAGACTCCCGGCTTAACCGTGACGCCTTCAACGCGTTTTCCGGCAAGCAGTGGGATTTCACCGAGGATTGATCGCAACACGGAAGTTTTGCCGGCACCGTTTGGTCCCAAGATCCCAATACGACCACCCGGGGCGATATTCCACGTGATGTGGTTAATCAGGGTTTTCGTCTCGAAACCTATTTTTGCATCATGGAGTTCATAAACAGTTTTACCTAAACGAGCGCTCGCAAACTCCAACAACTCGACAGCGTTGCGTGGTGGTGGCTCCGCTGCAATGAGTTCATTCGCCGCGTCAATGCGGAACTGTGGTTTGGTGGTTCGTGCGGGTGGGCCGCGGCGCAACCATGCAAGCTCCTTGCGCATGAGATTCTGCCGGCGCGCTTCACTCGCCGATTCCTGACGCATGCGTTCGGCTTTTGCAAGAACGAAAGCGGAGTAACCGCCTTCATACTCTTCGACTTTCCCACCAACAACTTCCCACATGTGGTCACAGACTTCGTCGAGGAACCAGCGATCATGGGTGACCGTGACGATCGCAATTTTTGGACGATTTTTAAGATGCGCAGCAAGCCAGGCAATAATTTCAACGTCGAGGTGGTTGGTTGGTTCATCAAGAAATAGAACGTCAACTTCGCGGATCAATTGTTCGGCCAAGTAGGCGCGGCGCCGCTCCCCACCGGAAAGATCGGCAATCCTGCGATCAAGTTGTTCGGGGCCAAAACCACCCAGTAACGCCGTCAAGGTCTCGCGGACGGCTGCATCACTCGCCCATTCATGTTCATCACGATCCCCCAGAACGTGACTGCGGATTGTCGCGTTCTCCGCGCTGATCCCTACCTGGTCAAGTTCGCCAACAACCACACTTGCCCCGCGGGTCACCCGACCTGAATCGGCAGGTTCTGCTCCAGCGAGGACTCGAAGCAAAGTGCTCTTGCCCGCACCATTGCGACCGACAACACCGATTCGTTCGCCTTTACTCACGCCGAGGGAAACATCACTCAATAAAGGGCGTTCCCCGAATGATTTCGAAACGTTCTCACAGCTAAGCAAATTGACTTGTTGGGGGGAGGACACCGACACATCATGCCGACATCACTCAAGTGCTTGTGTGGCGGACCCATTTTTGCTGCTAAATCTATTGAATTTTGCTCACTCGAAATACAGGAATATCTCTTTCTATATTGCGCTCATACATACGATAAGAGGACCAGGTATCACCAAGGGCAGCATAAATACGTGCTGCTTCCTCACCGTGAACCTCGACAAATTCTGCTTCACTCACTTCACCATCTATTTCAACGCGACCCTTGTTGTGTGATCTAACATTGAAAACCCAAGCGGGTATTTTTTCTTGGCCCGCATTAGAACCGGCAATCCCCCAACCACCGAGATCTGGAACGGCAAGCAGTGGGGTTTTTCGCCATTCACCACTTTTTCGACCCAAGGTTGTAATCCACAATACCTGTGCACCGCCGGGAAAGTGACGACCCAGTTTTCCACCACTTAGCGAATAAACAGCACGGTGAAGGATCGTTGTTGTACGCAGCGCTGTCCCCCACAATCGGTCATACGCCTTGGAACCCATCGCTTAACCTTTCAACAATTTGCCGGCTGCTGCGTCAATCGCTATGGCTAACTCAAAGTCAAGGGATGTAATCCCACCAGCGGAATGCGTACTCAGGGCAAAAATCACTTTGTTCCAACGAATATCAATATCAGGGTGATGATCCAACCCCTCGGCGATCACCGCAACCGTATTAACAAAATCAATGGCAAGCAGAAAACTGGGCGCCGTGAACATTGACGTGAGCGAACTTTCATGTCTGGACCAATTCCCATTGCGCTCAAGAAAAATCTCAATCTCAGGTTCCGTTGCAAGCCGTGGCATGAATAATCCTCCCTAAAGATCGATGCGAGTGCCGATCGAAATGATGCGCTCTTGAGGTAGCCCGAAGAAGGACGCCGGCGGCTGGCTATTGCGATGCAGATAAGCAAAGATTCTCTCGACCCACCCGGGTATCGTGCCAGCGTTAGTTGCCACGAACCGACGCTCGGACAGGTAGTACGTAGCCACGGATTCCCGTTCACCCAGAATGCTTGCTCGGAGCACCGCCGGAATATCGGCGGTCTCCATGTACCCGGTGTGAATGGTCACCCGGTGCACACGATCCATAACCTCGTGGACCGTTGGAGATTTTGTGGAGTACGGGACGCTCTCGGTAACAACGGTCGCGATGATGATGTCGGCTGGCATAACGTGTAACAAGCGCAGCTGGGTCGTCAGCGCGGCGGGAACGTCCTCGATCTGCGCGGCAAGGTAAACACCGATGCCTGGGGTGCGCGTGGTGCTGCCGCGCCTCACCTCTTCCTCGATTGGCTCCCATTTACCCTCGTGTGATGCCATGTATGAGTTCAAGGCTCGGTTACCGCCCCACCAAGCAAGCATCGCGCCGAGCACGACTGCCCCGAAGGCCACTGGGACCCAGCCGCCGTTGAGCACGTTCGAAAGGGTTCCCAGCAGGAAGAAAGAATCAACAGCGAGAAATGCCACGGTAAGAGGCCAACGGCGATAGGCCGGCCAATGCCAGACCATCGTGGTTACCGCGTGGAACGCGATGGTCGTGATGAACATCGTTCCTGCGATTGCAAGAACGTACGCGTGTTCCAGACCCG
>CANMNM010000111.1 GCA_947499275.1 Actinomycetota bacterium
AATTAATGGAGCACTTTCAATGATTCAAGACCTACAGGCACACTATCGCGAGTTGTTGCAAATCCATGGTGATAGTCCTCAGGCAGTTCAGTACTCCACTAGAGAAAGCCAAGAAAGACGCTTTGACGTTCTGTCCGAAATTGGTAATTTGAGTGGCTGCAAAATTCTAGACTTTGGCTGTGGCACTGGTCAGTTTTACGATTATCTGACCCGAAAAGGCATTGACGTTCAATACAGTGGGGTAGACATAGTTGATGAATTTTTGACACTTTGTCGAAAAAAATTCCCTCTTGGTCGTTATGGAAAACTAGAAGAGTTCGAAGCAGAAAGGTTTGATTACGTAATGATTGCTGGGGTATTTAATAACCGAATGCCAAATAATTTAGCTTTTTACCAAAGCACCATTAAAACCCTTTTTGGAATGGCAAACCGAGGTTTATCATTCAACATGATGAGTGCTTATGTAGACTACGAAGACGAAGGGCTCTTTTATGAGTATCCAGAAAAAGTTTTTACCTTCTTAAAAAAAAATGTAACGCAGTTTGTCAACCTTCGCAATGATTACGAAGTCAAGGAAGGTGCACCACCTTTTGACTTTACTGTTTATGCTTATCGGAGCGGGCAATGAAAGTTGCGGTTGTTGGCGCAGGTTTTTCTGGCTGCATTTCTGCGCTATTACTAGCACGTAAAGGTGCAGAAGTTACATTATTCGACACTCAGACATCGATAGGCGGTGTGCTACGCGACATAGCTGTCGAAGGACAGCGCTATTTCAATGGATGTCATTACCTTCAACATGGCTGGCTAGATTTACTTGAACTTACGCAGGGGCTTTTGGTTTTTCCTCATGAGTATGGCGCTTTGACAACATTAGGCAACAAGCGAGCTCGCTTGCTAGACGACTGCGCACAACCTGCTTTGGATGGACTAGCACAAATAAACGCTAATGCGATTTTAGACGGCACAGCTTTGCAACGTTTGAGTGCTTATGGTCCCCATGCTACAAACTTGATAGCTTGGGCTAGTAGCTTTGGTAATTTAGCTATTTTGGATCAGCGCTGTCTTTTGCATATGCAGCTTTCTCGTATTTTTTTCCCTGAAGATATCAATCTGCTGAATAAGAAAAAGGCTGACGTCACTTCAGACCAAATGATCGCCGTTCCTCGTAGAATACGTCAGCCTGAATCGCCGATAGAGCTGGCGATGCTTCCCCATGACGGCTTTAATCCCTTTCTTGATCAGATTGAATTAGCCCTCAAGAATGCGGGGGTTAAACTAAAGATGAATTCTCCAGTTAAGTTAATAAGTGGAGAAACAGCTGTACAACTAAACATCTGCGGACAGATACAGTTATTCGACAAAGTTGTTTGGGCTTCTAACCCAACAAGATTATTAAAAATGGTGTGTGACGTCAGGTTGAAAACCCCGCCAATTAACATGGAGCTTTTTGTCGGACGATTCAAATCGAATAAATTTATCTCATATCCTGTTCCGCTGCCATATTACTGGCAGATTTTCGATGTAGCTACACCAGTTGTTCGTGTCTATGTCTACTCGTTACAAGATCGAATAAGCTTTTCCGTTGAAACATTCAATCGGCCCGGTCAGAATCAGCATCAGGTTCTTTTAAATATATTTCACTCTTTGGGATTGCCTACGGAATTTGAAATTGCGGCAAGAGTTAAACAACTTCGGCATTTAAATTTTTCTATTACCGAAATGAATGAAATGCAGGCAAGTAATGCAACATTATTGGAGCGAGGAATTATCCCTGGCGGCTGGTGTCATTTCGGCAGAGAGGAAAAAATCACAAATATAAATAGCTATCTGGATAAAATAATTTTATGAGTTCTTGCGCCATCATGCAGCCTTCATATTTGCCTTGGTCTGGGTACTTTAACTTAATCGCGTCTGTGGACAAATTTGTGCTTTTAGATGATGTTCAATTTGAGCGCGGATCCTGGCAAAATCGCAATAAAATTCTTTTAAATGGAAAGGTGCATTTGATATCGATTCCAACTCACAGAATGCACCTAAGGGAAGCAATTCTTAATCAAATAGAGATTTTTGAAAGTAAAAAATTCAAGATGAAGCACTGGAAGGTGCTTGAGCATGCCTACCGTAAAGCTAAATATGGTGATGAGGCACTACAGCTGTTACGACATTTTTATGTTGATGAGAATCATGAGAATTTGGTCAACTTTAATGGGTCACTCATAAGAAAATTTTGTCATGCGTTATCAATAAAAACTACAATTTCTTATGCATCAGAGATGAATTGCAATGGCAAGCGTTCAGAGCACGTTGCAGCAATTTGTAAATATCTAAATTGTCAAACTTATTTGTCACCACAAGGTGCCGCTAATTATCTCGAAGCAGATTTATTTGTAGCAAAGTTTGGCATAAATTTGAAGTTCCAAAATTTTCTGCCTGCCCCATATACACAGTACCAATCTACAAAATTCGTATCACATCTTTCTATCTTAGATGTGATAGCGAACATTGGGGTGGATGGCGCACGAAAATATATTCAAGGGCAGCCAACTAAAGGTTTAAATTTGTATGAAAGTAAATGCGCTACTTTCTAATCAAGGGCTCGTGCTGACCCTGATGACCCTGACCCGAAAAACCAATTTCTAACTAGTAAGGAAGCTTGGGCATTCTAGGACTGACAAACAGCAAAGGAATTCTGCTTATTTTTTACGAACGCAAGAACGTGTTTAAAGTACTTGAAATGATTGTCTAAGAATAGGAGAATCTAACCCTGATTAATTTTTCTTTATTGTTGAAATTGAAAGCCACATCAAAAGATATTCGAGTTAAATATTAAGTTATGAGTTTCAAAATTTCAAATAGAACTGTAGGCACTGATTTTGCACCCTTCATCGTTGCCGAAATGTCTGGTAATCATGCTCAATCTCTGGATCGTGCGCTGAAGATCGTAGAGGCCGCAGCTATTGCTGGAGCACATGCAATCAAGATTCAGACATTTACGGCAGACACAATGACATTAGACATTCGTGAAGGTGAATTCTTGTTATCTGATAAGAAGAGTTTGTGGCAGGGTCGTACTCTATTTGATATTTATTCAGAAGCTCACACTCCATGGGACTGGCATGCTCCGATTTTTCAACGCGCAAGGTCTTTGGGGTTGATTCCATTCAGCACCCCATTTGACTCTACGTCTGTGGATCTACTAGAAAAACTTGATGTTGCTTGTTACAAGATTGCATCTTTTGAAAATACCGATCTACCCCTCATTAGGAGGGTTGCCGCAACAGGGAAGCCATTACTTATATCAACAGGTATGGCAAATTTGGCCGAACTAAATGAGACAGTAAGCGTGGCACGTGAAGCAGGCTGCAAAGATCTAGTTCTTCTTCAATGCACCAGCACTTACCCAGCCTCCCCGCAAGAGAGCAATCTAAGAACCATGCCTCATATGCGTCAGTCGTTTAATTGTGAAATAGGGCTGTCTGATCACACTTTGGGTATTGGTGTGTCAGTAGCAAGCGTGGCCTTAGGAGCAAGTGTGATCGAAAAGCACTTTACTCTAGACAGGAAGGATGGCGGAGTTGACTCCACGTTTTCTATAGAGCCTGCCGAAATGGCTTCTCTAGTTCTAGAGACTGAGCGTGCTTGGCAAAGCTTAGGGTGCATTCAATACGGGCCATCTTCTGATAGCGAGAGTATTTCACGAGACTACCGCCGCTCACTTTATATTGTTAGCGACATGAAGGCTGGAGAGACATTAACACCAGAAAACATGCGTGCAATTCGTCCTGGCTTGGGCTTGCCAACAAAATATTACTCAATCCTACTAGGAAAGAAAATAAATCACAATGTAATTAAAGGGACGCCTGTAGGATGGAATCTAATAGGCTGAAACTGACATGCGATATTGTAAAAATTGTCTTTCACCCGATACTCGGCCAAATTCACGCTTCAATGATCATGGTATTTGTGTTCCTTGTACCTTTACAGAGACATCACGCGATGTTTCTTACGAATCACGACTTAGAGATTTGAAAGCGATCGTACGTCGTTTAACTAAGCGGCGAAAGAATCAGGAATACGACTGTATTGTTGGCGTCAGTGGAGGTAAAGATAGTACGAGACAAGCACTATGGGTTCGTGAAAAATTGGGTTTGATGCCGCTACTTGTTTGCGTGGCCTATCCACCTAGGCAAGTTTCTCAGGTAGGTGTAGACAACTTGTCAAATCTCATTTCACTTGGTTTCGATTGCGTAATGCTTGGTCCTGCGCCGCAAACTTCCCGTGTGCTGATGCGAGAGGCTTTTTTTCGATTTACCAATATATTTCGAGCGACAGAGATGGTTCTTTTCGCTGGTGTACCAAAAATGGCAATGGCACATGACATTAAGCTTATTCTGTGGGGTGAAAATCCAGCTTTACAGGTCGGTGAGTCCGGTAGCATGGGGGCTAGCATATGGGATGGTAACAATTTACGCAATATCAATACACTTGCGGGTGGTGAATTAGGTTGGATGATTGATCAAGTTGGTAGCGCCGAGAAAATACTGCCTTACCAATTTCCAGATGTGGAGCTAATGAATACCAATCAAATCAACACTCTGTTTCTTGGTCCAGCTTGGAGCAATTGGTCAATAGCAGGAAATTCGGTCTTTGCTATGCCAGAAGGCCTGAATATACGAAAAGATGGCGTTTTGTCGACTGGCGATCTAATGGGCACTTCTATGCTTGACGAGGAATGGGCAACTATTAATATGATGCTCAAATACTACAAGCTAGGCTTTGGTCGAGCAAGTGACTTTGTAAATGAGGAAATACGTGGCGGGCGATTAACACGAGAGCAAGGTTCTGTGCTTGTTGAGCGTTACGACGGTATCTGCGATGATAAATATGTTGAGTCTTTCTGCCACTATATAGAAATTACAATAGAAAACTTCTGGGCGCAAGTACAAAAGGCAGCAAGCCCCTTATTGTTTAAAAATGTGACTGGCATGTTGCGCCCACAACCTCTATTCACGCCTGGGGTAGATCTAGTCTAAGTCAATAGTCCTCGTAGAGCATGGCGCTGGAAATATCAGCTCACTTATTGATTTTTTTCACCAAGTTGGTTACTTTCCTGAAGTGGCTGAATCAGCTTTACAAATTGATAATGCAGACTTGGCACTCATTCCGGGTGTAGGCGCATCAGGAAGCGTAA
>CANMNM010000112.1 GCA_947499275.1 Actinomycetota bacterium
CACATTCTGATGCTTAACGTTGGCTTACTAGAGGTCCTAACAGGGCACCGCTCGTTTTGATTGCCCGAACCAACCCATGGGATCATACGCCGTTCCCTCTAGGCGGGTTTCAAAATGCAGATGTGGACCCGTGGACCAGCCGGTTGAGCCGACCTTACCGACTTCTTGGCCGGCGCTGAGGGCGTCGCCAACGTTGACGCTCACCGAGGAAAGGTGCGCATAGAAAGTTGTGAGGCCACCGCCATGTGCGACTAATACCGCATTGCCGTAAGGACCACCCCGCGTGATCGAAGCAACAGAGCCAGCATCAGCTGAGATCACGCTGGTACCCGAAGGTGCGCCAATATCGATCCCCGTATGGCAGGAACTGCCTCCATGTATCGGATGGATGCGCGGTCCTACGTCCACACCTTTTGAGTGACCGGGAAGTGGCCAGGTGAGAGACCCGCTTGGCGACTGACTCGATTGGGTTGCCGCTGCCTGCGCGGCAGCTTTCTTCGCCGCTACTTCGAGGTTGCGCTGCTCACGTTTGAGTCGTTCAAAACGATTCTTGATTTTCACTTTAAAAACTTTGGCAGCTTTAACCGCTTGCCGCATCTCCTTGCGAACCTGAAGTACAGTACGTTGTTTTTCCACCGCTGATTCAAGTGCCTTGAGGGCTTTAGCCTGTTCGCGTTCTGCCTTTGATCGAGTTGCTGAAGCTTTCTCAGTAAGTGCCGTCAACTTAACTTCTTGCCGCATGGCGTCGGCGCTGGAAGCAAGAATTGTGGTCTCCATGCCTTGCTGTTCACGGCTCACGTAGTTGACGGCCACCATGCGTGCAGTGAAGTCTGCTGGATCTTGCGCGGACATGAGAATACTGACTTCACTGAGGGGGCCCTGTTGGTAAATGGCCCGCGCCATGTCTTCCATGTCACCGCGTTGTTTTTCCAATTGTCGGTTCAAACGCTTGAGTGCGCGGCTCCCCAGCATTAGTGCACTTTCTGCATACTCGGATTCAACTCGCGCAACCTCTGCTACAGCTTTTGCCCGATTGGCTTCCTGCTGTGCTGATTCCTTTTGCGACTGGGCTTTTTCTAATGCACGTTGGGCACCAGTTGCGGCAGTGAGGGCTTTTTGTAATTTCGTGTTCGCTTTACCCAAGGCCTGATTCGTTAGTGCCAAACCTAATTCAACTTGACGCTGATCGTTTCTGATCTCATTGAGATCAGCGGCGTGCGCGGGCGCCACTAATACCGAGCCGGCCAGCACAAAACCGGCGATGAGAATGCCTACGAAAGGCACGGCAATGCCATTGCGGGAGGGGACCACCCCAAAAGGATAAACCTCGGATTGAACGATTTGGGCAGCTGTGATGGTGTGTTTGAGGACTAAACTCTCAAGTACTTCCTGAGGGTCAGGAAGGCGGCAATACCCGAAAGCCCAATTCCGACCAGGATCAGAATGGGTGCAATTCCCAATACGGCGTCCCAGCCAACGAATGCGGTGAACTGGAATGACGGGGCCAGAATTTGGTCGATCACGATCCCCTTAGCCAAAATCAGGCCGCCAACAGCAAGGATCGCACCGATTCCGGCCGAAACCGCTGCCTCCAAGAGGAACGGTAATTGAATATAAAGGTTGCTGGCGCCAACGAGTCGCATAATGCCGGTTTCACGACGTCTGCTGAAGGCCGCAACTCGCATCGTGTTGACAACCAGAAGCACCGTAACGATCAACATGACGACCGCGATGATCAGTGCAATCGCTTGAAGTCCTCCCAGTAACCGGAAGAATTTGTCGAGCACCTGTCGCTGATCGTTGACCTGCTCAATGCCCGGCCTACCGGAGAACGCGGAAGCAACAACGTCATACTCAGTTGGGTCAGCCAACTTGACTCGGAAGGATTCAGGTAAGGCGCTTTCATTGACACTGTCAACAATTGGTGAGTTAGCGAACTGTTCTTGGAAACGGGCGTATGCCTCGCCCTGTGATTCGTAGTAGATGTCTTGAACGAGTGGGCGTAATGATTCAAGGTCTGCTTTGATTTGATCGCGTTGCGCAGGAGTGACAGCACCGCCAGCGCATGAGGGAGTGTCGCTGCCTTTGGCACACAGGAAGATAGAAACCTCAACTTTGTCGTACCAAAAATCTTTCATGGTGTCGACCTGCGCGCGTACCAGCAAACTCACACCGAACAGGGTGAGTGAAACTGCAACGGTGATGATGACTGCAAGAGTCATAGTTAAATTACGACGAAGTCCGTTCCCAACTTCACTGGCAACAAATTGTGCGCGCATCAGCGGGCGTATCCGTAAACACCGCGGGACTGATCTCGTACCACGTGACCGTTTTCAAGTTCAACGACACGGCGGCGCATCTGGTCAACGATCTGAGCGTCATGGGTTGACATGACAACCGTTGTTCCCAATCGGTTGATTCGATCAAGGAGTTTCATGATCCCCACCGAGGTTCCCGGGTCAAGGTTTCCGGTTGGTTCGTCGGCAATGAGTAACTTGGGTCGGTTAACAAAGGCCCGAGCAATTGCCACCCGCTGCTGCTCGCCACCGGAGAGTTCATCGGGTCGGCGCTCCTCTTTGCCTTCCAGACCGACAACTTCCAAAACTTCGGGGACAACTTTATTTATGAGGGCTTTTGGCTTACCGATCACTTCAAGGGCGAACGCCACATTCTCGAACACACTCTTATTGGGCAGCAAACGGAAGTCTTGGAAGACGGTTCCGATCTCCCGGCGAAGTGTGGGTATTTTCCAGTTCGAAAGCCGGCTCAGGTCCTTGCCCAATACCCAAACATTTCCAGCGGTGGGTCGCTCTTCACGGAGAACCAATCGAAGGAAAGTGGATTTCCCGGAACCGGAAGGTCCCACCAGGAAAACGAACTCACCTTTTTCAATTTCAAGGGAGGCTTCTTCTAATGCTGGTCGGGTTTGATTCGGGTAGAGCTTGGTTACGGTATCGAACAGGATCACCGCGCGGTACTCCGTTTCAGTCGGGAAGGCATCAGGTTACTGACTGGCAGTCTAAGCGGATCAGGCCTAAATGAGTGATTACGGCGTGGCCGAATTGGTCTTTCTCCACCTAATTCCAGCCTGAACCAACTCATCAATTTCCCCGTCCAGCACCGCTCCGGTATTACCCGTTTCCTCGTTGGTCCGCAAATCCTTCACCATTTGGTACGGGTGAAGGACATATGAGCGCATCTGGTTGCCCCATGAGCCACCGGAGTCATCTTTGAGAGCATCCATTTTGGCCCGCTCAGCCTGCCGCTGGTTGGCGAGAAGTTTTGCTTGAAGTACGACCATGGCTGTCGCCTTGTTCTGTATTTGCGAGCGTTCATTCTGACAGGACACCACTATTCCGGTGGGAATATGGGTGAGTCGTACGGCTGAGTCGGTTGTGTTCACACCTTGCCCGCCCGGGCCACTTGACCGGTACACATCAACTCGCAAATCATCGTCGGGGATGTCAACACTTTCGGCTTGCTCCAGAACGGGGATTACTTCAACGTCAGCGAAGGAAGTTTGTCGCCTGCTTTGATTGTCAAATGGTGAGATGCGCACCAGCCGGTGGGTTCCTTGTTCAACCGAAAGCGTTCCGTAGGCGTATGGCGCTTTGACGGCAAAAGTGGCGGACTTAATCCCCGCTTCTTCAGCGTATGAGGTGTCATAGACCTCATAGGTCCAGCCGTGACGCTCGCAATAACGGGTATACATGCGAAGCAGCATTTCGGCCCAGTCCGCTGCGTCAACCCCACCCGCACCGGATCGAATGGTGATCAGCGCTTCACGCTCGTCATATTCACCGGAGAGAAGTGTGCGAATTTCAAGTTCAGCCACGACCGCTTCTAAGGCTTTAAGTTCCTTCATTGCTTCGTCAATGGACTCTTGGTCGCCGGCATCTTCGGCTAATTCAAAAAGCACCGGGAGGTCCGCGTTTCTTCCCTGCACCGTTTCAAACTTACGCAACTCACCCTGAATAGTGGACAACTTCGAGGTCACTCGCTGGGCATTCGCTTGGTCGTCCCACAAATTAGGGACGGAAGCCTCAGCCTCTAATTCGGTGATCTTTTCCAGCATGCGGGGCACGTCGAGCACCGTGCCAATGCTGCTCACTTTGGTTGCTAACTCGTTCAGGCGTTCCTGAACCTCAAGTGATGGCACGACCCAACTTTACGAGTTAAGCGCCGGCGTGAGCCTTACGGGGCGTAATCCAACCTCGCCGAGGCACTGGCCGTGACGGGATCAAAAGGCAAAGAGTCAAAGAATGTGAGGCGTAAGGGTGCGTTAAGAGTGACGAGCACGGACGTGCCGTCGGGTTCGATTTCAATATTCGTCAGGGCAATCTCTGAATCAGCCGTCATGGCGACCGCATGGGTCTTAGCAATGTCGAGTACCTGAGCCGAGTTGAGTCTTGTGGCTTGACCCGCTCCGGTTCGGTAGTACTGCTCAATGTCGATTCCCTGAGCCCCTGCGAGTGCGATCGAGTCGGCGATTGATTGCAATTCGCGTTGTTGAATAAATGCGCTGGCGCTGTCTGTTACTACCGCGAGTGCAAGTAGACACACACCGATCATGCCGATCCCCAGCAACATGATGCTGCCTTCTTCGCTTTTCACGAAGATCCAGCTTCACGGTACTGGTCGACAAGGAGAGTGGCTTTGGCGGTGACGGGCAGAGTGAGCGGATCTGTTGAACCCCATCGGGGCACAAATGGCAAGGGAACCTGCGTCGTGACTTCTAGTGAAACGCTCCCACCGGGAGTGAGGCAGGAGATGTGATTGCAGGTGATTGCAATCTTTGGATCTGATGCGCTGAGTCCGTAGTCAGCGAATGCTTGGTCTGTAGCAATGCGTGCTCTTTGATTTCCTGATGAATTACTGGCGCTGGTGACAAATGCTCTTGCACCTTCCCTCGCCGCCTGGTGAGATGCGAATTGGGCAGCGTTAAGGGTCAACACGGTGATCGCTATGTAAATCAGTGGCAAAATAATGGCGACACCCACCACGATGAATTCAATCGAGGCGCTCCCCCGGTCAGACTCACTCGGCGAGCGCATGACCCGTGAGTTTCATCGATGTTGGTCCATAAAAACCCAGTAGTGGCAGTTCCGTTTCCACCACTACCGCGAACATGTCATTTGCTCCTGCGGTGACTCGAGAAGCTCTTATGCTTTGCACTGCCGCTCCC
>CANMNM010000113.1 GCA_947499275.1 Actinomycetota bacterium
ACCATACAAGTGGCCGAATTCGACTGGATCGCATGCTTTTCACCTCAACGCGCTACCCCCACGATTACGGGTTCATCGACAACACCCTCGGCCTTGATGGTGATCCCCTTGACGCCCTCGTGCTCGTTCAAGAGCCAACCTTCCCTGGCGTGGTGATTTCCTGCCGTGCCGTTGGAATGTTCCGGATGACCGATGAAGCTGGCGGCGATGACAAGGTTCTGTGCGTTCCCGCCGGTGACCCCCGCATGGAGCACCTACGCGATATTCATCATGTTCCAGAATTCGACCGCCTGGAAATCCAACATTTCTTTGAGGTGTACAAAGATCTTGAACCCGGCAAGTCGGTTGAAGGTGCTACCTGGACCGGCCGCAAAGAAGCTGAAGACGAAATTCACCTTTCGTGGGAGCGCGCTAAATCCCACTAGGCGTTATCTGTAGTGGCTGCTGCTGACTTACTCGGCCGCACTCTCACTGGGTCCGGCTGTCTCATTCAGAGTGACCTGCAGTGGTACAAAAGTCTGGACCCGGATTGGTTCTGGCAGCGGAGTTAGGCCATATGTTTCAAATGAACCTTGACCTGAGAGTCGCTCGAAAAATTGAACCGTTGACAGAGGAAGCGGCTCCCCCGGGGTGTTACACAAAGTGGCGTGTGCCGTTCCCAGGATGGGCCAACCGATGAGGGGTTGTCCTTCCGCCAAAACAATTTTTGATGCAGCGATGTCGAAGTTTCCTTCAACGGGGACGCCGCCAGTTGCTGGCGTTGCAATTAAGGAAGTCGGTTCGACAGTCACGGTCATCGCACCTGCACCAACCTTTTGCAATTGCGTGTCGTCTGGGCCAATGATTTCTTCCTGGACCTGTGTTGCGGCCATAGGAATCTGATTGTTAATTGCGACAACAATCGGAAGCACCGCGACAGCGCCCTCTATTGCAAACATTTCATTGATCAAGTCGAGTTGCGTGGGAAATTTTTGACCGAGCTCAAGTGTTCGAACCGCACCCAAAGTCCACGACTCCGGTGCTGCGTTCGAGAGGTAGGTTGTCATCGCTTCTACAGAGCCAGATCCCCCTTCCACACTCATTACGGTCATTTCCGGTAACCCAGCGAGGTCGTAGCCAGGGTTGAGTGCAGCTATTGCCGGATCATCCCAAGCGGTGATGGTCCCCGACAACATTGCACCAAGCACACTGGCGTCCAGGATCAAACCTTCAAGTCCAATAACGTTGTAGGCAAGCGTGACGCCATAAGAAAAAATGGGAACAGTAATAACCTCTGCGGTGCACTGCTCACCAAAAGCTGCGAGTTCCTCCGCCGTGGGAGCTGAGGTAGTGATCACGACGCCAGCAGGAGTATCAGCGCTTACTTCCGTCATCGATTGTTCGGGGCAGACTCCGGTAAGTGTGGCATTCACCGAATCCACACTTCCCACGAATTCCTCGGGAACAAGAATATCTTGGTTACCCGTTTGACAGGTAATTTGGTTTTCAAGTTGTGCGGCTAAAACGTCCGGGGGCATTGGTGGCGTGCATGCACTGAGTGAGATCGATGCGGTGACTACTACAACGACTGTGAGGGCAATGCCCCAGCCTCGATTACGATTCTGGTTCATTGCCCTCACCCTGTCGTTGTATTTAACGTGCCGTTGTATTTATGTTGTTGCGATTAGCTTTTGCGACTACTTGATTTCGAGAGCCAAGGTCTTTGCCTTAGCAAGCACCTTACCCGCTACTGGAACGTAGCCCAGTGAGGATGCACGCTGTGGTCCACACTTCTGAAGCACGTAGTCGGCAAATTGACGGACACCCAAACCGTTGGGGCCCTTGCCATCTGTACGTACCAGCATGTAGGTGAAGATCGCAACTGGGTAAGCGCCCTTAACCTGGACCTTGTAGTTGAGGCTCACGAGACCATCTGGCTGAATATTGGTCTGGTTCGCTAGGTTCTTCGCAGCACTCGCTGACGAAGGAGCGATGAACTCACCCAATGCATTTGCAACACGTGCGGAAGGGTAGCCCTTGGCGTCGCCGAGGTCTACGTAACCGATTGCGCCGTCAGTAGCGATGACGTTTGCCATAACACCGGCGTTGCCCTTGCCCGCGATGCTGTTAGCCAGTGGCTTTCCGCCTGGGAATGCTGTGGAGAAATCGTCCTGGACCTTGGCCCAGATTGTTGGTGCCCACGCATTGAGGTACTGGAGTGTGTTGTTCGAGGTACCCGAGTTGTCGGAGCGGTAAGCAACAGTAATTGGAGTTGCTGGGATCGACTTAGCAATTCGGGTGTTGGTCTTCAGAATTTCTTTGTCATTCCAAACGGTAATAGCTCCACCGAGAATTTTCGCAAGAGTGGTCTGGCTCAACTGAATTGAAGAACCTAATGTCCGCCCGGTCGCTGCGTTTTTCAGGTTGATGGGGAAAGCGACTGCTCCACCAACGTTGGGGATGTATTCCCAACCAAAAGTTGGCGCACCGCTGGTGTAGGCACTGTCGGTCTGTCCGTAGACAAACGTTCCCTTGGTGAAGTTGGATTTACCGGTACCTGATCCTGTGCTGGTGTATTGAATCGTGAAGTTACTCTGCGACGCATTGAAGTCAGATGCGCATGCCTGCAGGAATACGAAAGGGAAGGATGCTCCGCCGCCGCTGATGGTTTGTGCAGCGTTTGCTGGAACTGCGATTGCCAAGCTGGAAGCGGCAATAGCCGTTGCCCCAGCGATACTTGTTGCAAGTGCAAAAATTCTGCGCACTGTGTCTCCTTATTATCGAGTTGATTACCTTATTGACAGCAACCTACGGTCTCAAAGTGACCTGAAATCATCACTTACTTTTCTAGATTCCTACATTTAGGTGAACAGTTCATGTACACAGCCACCAGCAGCCCCAACTGTTAACCAAAACGTCCGTTTACGTAATCCAATGTTCGCTGATCTCTGGGGTTACCAAATATTTCGGTAGTCAATCCCTGCTCCACAACGTAGCCTGGTTGGTTTTCTTCAGCCAAAAAGAATGCCGTGTAGTCGGACACTCGAACGGCCTGTTGCATATTGTGCGTGACGATAATGATCGTGATTTCTTTGGACAACTCTCGAACTGTCTCTTCAATTTTGAGAGTCGAAGCTGGGTCAAGCGCCGAGCATGGCTCGTCCATGAGAAGAACATGTGGGTTAACCGCGAGTGCTCGGGCAATTACCAATCGCTGCTGCTGCCCACCGGAAAGGTCCCCGGCAGGAGCATTTAAGCGGTCCTTTACTTCCTTCCACAGACCGGCTGAGGTCAATGTTTGCTCAACCAAAGCGTCATGATCAGGTCGTTTCATTCCTGATAATTTGAGGCCCGACAGAACATTTCCCCGAATTGTCATCGATGGAAACGGGTTTGGTTTTTGAAAGACCATCCCGATTGACAGGCGGATGTGGACCGGGTCAACGTCTTGACGGTAGATGTCCTGACCTTCATAGAGGATTTCGCCAGCTAGCGCGGCACCTGGGATGAGTTCATGTAGCCGATTTAAAGTCCGAATGAAAGTTGACTTACCGCACCCTGAAGGTCCGATGAGCGCAGTCACGGTCTTTTTTGGGAAATCCATATTGACGTTTTCCAAGATTTTGCGTTTGCCGAACCAAACACTGACGCCCTTTGCCGACATCTCGATCGTCTGCGGCTCCCTCTCGGTTGCGACAACATCCACGCCCATTTCTTCCATGGCTACGACCGTCTCTTCCATCTCAGTTCCTCTCGACATTTACTTTTACCTTCTCGGCTTACGAGCCGAAATGAATCGGGTGATTGTGAACAAAATTCCAACGATGATCAACAGGGCGAGCGCCGCTCCCCAAGCCCGAGTGACCGCATCGGGATAAGGCTGCGCGACATTGTCGAAAATGAAAGTTGGCAGCGCTGAAATTGGATCAGTGAATGGGTTAAGGACAGTTTGGTCATTTTTCAGTGCCGTCAGGAGCAGTGGTGCAGTTTCTCCGACTACACGAGCAATACCGAGCAGAATCGCCGTGATGATTCCGGTTTTTGCCGCTGGGACAACAACGTTGAGGACAACCCGAGCTCGCGTTGATCCCAAAGCTAAAGCACCGGTTCGTAATTCTTCTGGGACGAGCCTGAGTACTTCTTCCGCTGTTCGGGCAATTGTTGGGAGCATCAGGATTGCGTAGGCAATTGCCGCAGCCATGGCACTCGTATTGAGAACCCCTGTGAGAATGAAAACTGTTAAGACGAAGAGTCCGGCGACCACCGAAGGAACACCGCTCATCGCTTGAACGAAGAAGCGAACATAAGGAACCGCTCGCCCACGTACTTCGGTGACGTAAACGGCTGTTGCGATACCAAAGGGGACGGAAATGATTGTTGCAATTCCAACAATGAGAAAAGTTCCTAAAATCGCGTGCCCGATTCCACCGTATTCCAATGGAGTGCTCGGGCTAATGTAAGTGCTGTTTTGAATAATAAACGAAGGCCTAAATGCAGCGATCCCGCGGACGATGATAGTGAGCAGCATTGAGCCCAGAATTATTGCGCTCAGGGCAGTCGCTCCAATGGCAAAAACGATGATCGCCGAGTCAGCAATGCCATGTTTTCCCTTTGCAAAGTAGCCGGCTAAACCCGCTCCAATGAGTTGCAGGGGTAGGTAGAAGGCAATCAGGAGCAGAGCCACTGCTAGATCAGTTGTTAAATACAGTGCACCCAGAATTGCAAGGGGAACAACGGAGCCCAAAAATGCAGCCAACCAAAATGACGCTGGTCGCTTACTCCAAGGCCGAAGCGGCTCGAGATCTTTCTCGAGGACGGGTGGAGACTCGGACATGAGAATTGTCATGACTTCAACCGATCTGTGCGAGCGACAATTAGATTTGCAATCGCGTTAACGACCAAGGTCAAGAGGAAAAGGAAGAATCCTGAGGCGAGCAATACATTTACTTCGTATTCGCCATTGGTCTCACCAAATTTTGACACGATGAGTGTTGCAATCGAGCCACCACCAGACTCAATAATCTGATAAAAATTAATGTCAAAAACGAGCTTAAGGACGAAAAACACCGCGATAGTCTCACCTAATGCCCGGCCCAATCCCAGCATGACGCCGCCCACTATCCCGCCACGACCGAATGGCAAGGCAACGTAGCGCAACATGGTGAACATCGAGCACC
>CANMNM010000114.1 GCA_947499275.1 Actinomycetota bacterium
TGAATCAACCGCGTCGGGCCAGCTTGTGCGCAAAGCCCTTGACCTGATTTTTACCCGGCGCTTGAGGCTGAAGATCGGTATGAAGGTAGCTCCCACAGCGGCCATTAAGGCAACCATCGGTATTGATGTGATGATGAGGGCAATTGAACCTGTGACCAACGCTGCAATTCCCATTGTTGTGTAAACGGTTCCCGCGGTCACATTGGGTAACCCTGCAGCTTTAACCAAAGTTCCCGCGTAACTTTCTTTGCGCACCCGCACCGGTCGGTTCCCGCTAAGCGACAGGAATATGAGTAACACGCCGATTCCTACCGTCAGCCCAAGCACGGCGCCCATCAGGCAACGCCATGAAGTGGCTTCTGCGCATACAAGATGCTGGTCAAATCAAATCCGTGGGCAACAAATCTTTCTGGGTGCGGTGGGTAACCACCCTTTCGCGCTAGGCCAGCTCCTTCATCTTTGAAAATCGTGCTCATTTCCACAATATTGTTTTCAACACGACCGGTGAGACCCGAAATTTCAGTGATGCGTCTTTGACCACTGGGATCTGTAGCGGCGTGAATTACTAAATCAACCGCCCCCGCGACGGTTGGCACAACAAAGTCCCCAGGAATATTTGCGCCCGCAAGCAGCGGGAGTGTGCAAAGTTTGGTCACTGCTTCACGGGCACTGTTTGCGTGCAAAGTTGACAGTGAAGGCATACCCGAGTTCATGGCGATGAGGAGGTCAAGGGATTCGCCTTGGCGAACTTCACCGACAATCAAACGAGTGGGTCGCATCCGCAGTGCTTCACGAACGAGCCTGCGCAGTGGGATTTCACCGGTTCCCTCCAAACTCGCATCACGCGTTTGCATGGCGATCCAGTCCGGGTGGTCAATGTGAATTTCGAAAACTTCTTCGCAACTGATGATGCGTTCGTGGTGTGGAACACAACCAAGGAGTGCGTTGAGCAATGTGGTTTTACCTGCCTGCGTGCCACCGGCCACCACAATATTGAGGCCACATTTAACAGCGGCGTCAAGGAAAGTGGCAGCTTGCTGGTTCAGCGTTCCTAGAGTTACCAGGTCAAAAATAGTTTTAGGGCGAACGATGAATCGCCGGATATTTACCGACCAATGTTTTTGGGTTATTTCAGGGATGACAACGTGCAACCGACTGCCGTCAGAGAGGACCGCGTCAACGAAGGGTTGGGACAGATCAAGGCGGCGCCCCGAAGTTCGAAGCATCCGTTCGACCAGTTCGCGTACCTGCTCGGGAACCAAAATGACTCCGGTCAGTTCACTTCGCCCACCTCGAGCAATAAAGACTCGACTCGGTTCATTGATCCAGATTTCTTCAACCGTTGGGTCATCAAAAAACTTTTGTAGCGGGCCATAACCAGAAATTTGGTGATGTATTTCAATTACCAATGCAGGTACGTCGATTATTGATCCACCCGCGAAGAGATCAGAGACACTCTCCTGAATCAAGTGAAGCACCTGAGCGCTATCCATCACGGGGTCAAGATCAAGGGTTCGAATCTGCTCGCGAACCCGTGACTCAATGATGTGTGATTCCATGGTTACCCCTTTAGCTTGCGAGCAATCAGGGTAAGTCGAATGAAGGCTTTAAATGAAGTAGTGATTTCTCCGCTGTGGATAACTCAATTACAGCAGGAAACGATCCCAAGCGGCCTTGACGAATTCGGGGTGCTCGGACTGAGCCATGTGACCCGTGTCAGGCAGTACCACCACGTGAGCGTTGGGAAAATGCTTCGTGAATCGATGTGCGTTCTTGGCGCTCACCAGAACGTCATCCCGGCCATAGATTCCTAGTGTGGGAACGGTGACTCGCTCAGCAAGTTTCCACGGACGGTTGGGACCAACCAGATCGGTATTCGTTGCGAACAGACCGCGAAGGGATCGGAGAAAAGCGTCGGCGTTGTAGGTGAGATGGTCTCGTTCTTTTAGTTCCTCGACCGCTTCAGCCATTCGGATTTGTGAAAACTGATCAGGTCGGGCGGTGCAACCATCGACTGTTGCCTGAACGCGATCTTCGGCGGGCATCTGAAAAAATTTAGGGATTAATTTCTCCCCAACCCCTGGGAGAGCGATTGCTGGCAAGTGGACATTGCCCTTTGTCGCATAAAGACTCGGGAACGCCGGTGAAATCAAGGTTAAGGAGCGCACCAGTTCAGGTTTGCGAGCGGCCAGTTGCAGTGCGACGGCGCCACCAAGAGAGTTTCCGAAAAGATCAACGGGCCCAAGTTCCTTATCCATAATAAATTCAGCGACGGCTCGAGCGTGGCCAGAAGGCGAGTAATCACCGTCACGCGGGGGAGGTGACATGCCGAACCCGGGAAGATCAATCGCATATCCGGTGAGTTGCGGCGCAAGGGCGAGCATCAAATCTGTCCAGTTGAGCGAGGAGCCGCCAAGCCCGTGGAGAAAAACACCCACTCGATCGGGGGAAGTGTCTGAAGTTCGCGTGCTTCGATAGGAAATCGTTCGCTTGGCGAGAAACTCGATATTGCGCGGGTAAGCGTGCGGGGCCTCAACGCGTGGGGAAATAGGGGAAAGCATGCCTAAAGCGTACGCGATAAATAAATCCCAATGCAAAGTAGACTGCCTCCATGGTTGTTGGGGCATCTGTTGAGGAGTCTGTTTCGCGTACCGCACGACTCCCTAAATCGCAGCGCCGGGATCAACTTGTGGACGTCGCCCGTTCGGTCTTTGTTGAGCAGGGGTACCACGCCGCCAGCATGGAAATCATTGCCGAGACTGCCGGTGTCTCCAAGCCACTTCTCTACCAGCACTTCCCCAGCAAGTTGGACCTCTATTTGGCATTACTCGACGCTGGAATCGATGACCTACTCGCCAAATCAGATGCCTCATTGCGCGATATCACCGACAATAAATTGCGCGTGATCGCAACCATACAAACTTACTTTGAATTTGTTGACGACCCCCAAGACGCCTACCGACTCGTTTTTGAATCAGACCTCACTAACGAACCTCAAGTACGTGCCCGCTTGGAACGACTTGAACGCGAAGTAATTAAACGTATTGCCGCAGTTATCAAGGCAGACACCGGTCTGAGTGAAAGCCAAGCAACACTGCTCGGCGCCGGACTGCACGGCATGGCCCAAGTTGCCGCCACGAATTGGCTGCGGGATCCGACCATTCCCAGAGAGGACGCCGCAGAGTTAGTGGCAATGCTCTCTTGGCGCGGTATCAGGGGATTCCCACTTTCACATCCGCCCGCATAATCCAACAACCAACAGCTAAGAAAGGTACATCATGGACGTCAACATTGGAGTTCAACATATTGCGCGCGACATTTCACTTGAGACCGACGAAAGCGCTGAATCAATCACTGCCAAGGCAACAGAGGCAATTAACTCGGGTTCACTTTTGAGCTTGACCGATATAAAAGGTCGAGTTGTCCTCGTTCCCGGTAGCAAGATTGCCTACATTGACCTGGGTCCGGCAGCCGGCCGTCGCGTTGGGTTTGGCAAATAGTTTTAGGCAGCTAAACCAAGATCGGCCATGCGCCGCGAATGGCTGTCTGTTAGTCGCGCCAACATGCGACCAATCTCAGCCAGATCAGCGCCTGGCCGGTCAACTCCACCAATAATGAGTGCGGCCAATGCATCACGTTCTGCGGCAACCCGCTGCGCTTGGGACAGGGCTTCACCCACGAGCCTTCGTCCCCATAATGCTAAACGCCCTGCAACTTTAGGGTCCTCTTCGATTGCCGCGCGGATTCGCTCAACAACATAAGCTGCGTGGGTTAGGTCATCGCACACCTCCAGCACCAATTCACGGGTTCGCGGGTCAACATAGGAAGAAATCTCTCGATAGAAATCCAGTGCGATTCCATCACCCACGAAAGCTTTCATCAGACCTTCAAGCCAGTCGGTTGGTTTGGTCTTGGCGTGGAATTCCTCCAGGGTTTGCCGGAAAGGCTCCATGGCGATTTCAGGATCGGCGCCCAGTTCTACAAGTCGATTGCGCAATAAGATGAAATGTCGGAATTCGGTCGTGGCCAACTCCCCCATGGACGCTTTGTCGGCGAAAGTCGGAGCCAGAATGCAGTCCGCGGCCATTCGCTCAAATGCGGTTACCTCACTCACTGCAAGCACCGCCAGAAGGTCGATTACCGCCGCCCGGTATTGGGGGTCAGTGTCTAACTCTTGCTCAATCGACTCCTGGGACATCGGCCTGAATCAACTCCGCTCGCATGTGGGTGTCGCACTTGCCTAGGGCTAGCCAAGCACCATAAGAGTATCGGGGTACCATAAAACCATTGAGCCACTCGCTCATGATCCCCGAAGCGGGCAGTTTCCCGCCTCATTAACCCTGGAGTTCTTCTGTCAACCACGATCGAAAGTCTGCCGGAAAATCCGGCTGAACATACGCCGGCCCAGCCCAAATCTTTCGCTGAACTAGGCGCGCACCCAAAAATTGTTTCCGCCCTCTCGGCAAAAGGGATTGACTTTGCTTTCCCGATTCAGGAAATGTGTATGTCGATGGCCCTTGATGGCCGCGACATTATTGGTCAAGCCAAAACCGGAACAGGCAAAACACTTGGTTTCGGCGTTCCGCTGCTACAACGAATGAGTATTCCCGGTGGTTCAACACCACAGGCACTCGTTGTCTGCCCAACCCGCGAACTCGCTTCACAGGTTGCATCAGATCTATCAATTGCCGGCAAGGATCTTGGAGTTCGTGTCCTCGCCGTATACGGAGGTCGCGCAATTGAACCGCAAATTGATGCACTTAAATCCGGCATTGACGTTGTTGTCGGTACTCCCGGTCGAATCCTTGATCTTTCAAACCGCAGGGACCTTGACCTCAGCAGTGTCCGCGTACTCGTCATGGATGAAGCCGACGAAATGCTCGACATGGGTTTCCTCCCTGACGTTGAGCGAATTGTCGCCATGCTCCCGACCGAGCGCCAAACCATGTTGTTCTCGGCCACGATGCCAGGGCAGATTGTGAACTTGGCTCGCAGGTACATGACCCAACCGACCCACATCCGTGCAAGTGATCCACATGATGAGAGTGCAACCGTTGACTCGATTGAGCAGCATGTATGGCGCGCTCACCCCATGGACAAGATTGAACTCGTTGCCAAGATCATGCAGGCA
>CANMNM010000115.1 GCA_947499275.1 Actinomycetota bacterium
TGACAAGGACACCGGCCTAATGGGGGTGAGTCCGTTTGCCATGAATGTCTCGGGGAGCACTGACCGCGTTTTTTATAGCGGTGGCCTCAATGGAGGCGGTTGGAGTATGTCGCTATGCCCTACGTCGGGTAATTGCACAGGAGCACCGCTTCCCTTCGGTTTCGGAACGGACTACACCCAGGTGACATTGACTGACGGATCAATGCGTGCCTATTTCATTCAACCAACTGCTGGGGCGAAGTCCATTGCGACCGCGAGTGTTACCTATAACGCGGCGGGCGTTCCACAATTAGGCCAGACGTCAAATCTTGGATTTACGTCATCTCCAGAACAGAAGGCATGGGGTGTCCCAGATTCAGTCGTGCTCCCCGACGGCCGGGTTCGCTTGTATTGGGTAATCATTCCGACAGAACAAGTCACAGCGTCGACGAATGGACCAACAAGGACACAATTCACATGCCTTGCAAAAGTGATTGGCAAAAAAAGAGTAGAAGTAATTGCCAAAGGGGCGACTTTGACAACTAAAGATAAGAAGGCGTTAAAGAAGTGCAAGATTCCCCAAAGTCTTCTTACCAATTCACCCACCTCTCAATCCGGAGAGGCAATTGTCAGCGCTACATCCACTGACGCATCAGGAACACAATTTGTGTTGGACTCGGGCTATCGATTCACGGGTGGTTATGTCGACTCTGATGTCATTCAAGCCACGGATGGAAATTGGATCGCACTCGTCTCTACCGGACCAGGAACCCCTCCCCAACCCCTTTATGCAGCAACTTCCAAAGATGGGCTTACATGGTCGGTGGATAAAAATGCGTTAACGCCGACAACCGTGAACTCTCTTGATCCTTCAGCTGTGCCGATAGGTTCCAATAGTTGGCGGGTGTATTACTCGGTATCACCAGCGGCCGACCCCTTTAACAATCACAAAGTAGTTGTGGGCACACTTACTCGGAAGTGAAATTCACAGCCATCCTTGTTGAAGACGAGAACCACCACCTCCCAATTTGCCCAACAAACCCGTTTTTCCCGTGCCCCCGAAAAGTCACAGAGGGGTAGTCAGGTAGTCTCGGCACGCTATTTCGGGCCCATAGCTCAGCTTGGTTAGAGCGCTTCCCTGATAAGGAAGAGGTCGATGGTTCAAGTCCATCTGGGCCCACCAATACTTTCATGCGGGTACTACCCGATTCATTGGATTCATGAGCCAGGCAACCAGGGTTTATGCCTTATTGGGGCAGCGGTGTATCTTTGAGGCATGAAGAAGTTGCTGCTACTCATCCTCCTGGCGGGTGTCGGGTACCTGGTGTACCGAAAGGTCACCGAAGTCGAATCTGACGATGATCTGTGGTCTGAAGTAGGGGCCAATCAGGACCTGCGCTAGCATCTCCTTCGCGCCGAAAACAGGTCACGCTGGTTTGGTGCAAATCCCGCAATACGAGGGGCTTTAGCTCAGTTGGTAGAGCGCTGCCTTTGCAAGGCAGATGTCAGGAGTTCGAGTCTCCTAAGCTCCACAAGTTTTTACTTGTGATTTTATGAAGCAATAAAGGCGCGCCCGCGCGAATGGCCTTAAGGGTGGCGTGGAAAGATCAGCACATGACACTACAAGCGATTATTCATACAAATCTTGGCGATATCACTTGCAATCTTTTCCCTGATCACGCACCGAAAACAGTGGAAAATTTCACCGGCCTGTCAGAAGGCACGAAGGAATGGACCGACCCACGCGTCAGGGCGAAGACCTCAGCACCGTTGTACAAGGACGTTATCTTTCATCGGATTATTCCTGGTTTCATGATCCAGGGTGGAGACCCACTGGGCACCGGAACCGGTGACCCGGGCTACCGCTTCAATGATGAATCGCACCCAGAACTCACATTTGATAAGCCTTACCTGCTGGCTATGGCCAACGCCGGACCGAACACTAATGGGTCGCAGTTTTTCATAACCGTCGCCGCAACCACATGGCTGAATTTCAAGCACACTATCTTTGGTGAAGTGGCCGACCAAGCCGGGCGTAATGTTGTTGACGCAATCGCAGCCGTTGAAACCGGATCAGGAGACCGCCCCAAGTCAGACGTCGTGATTGAGTCGATTGAGATTGTTCGCAGCTAAATTCAGTGGAAGAAACCCCCTCTTGCTATCGGCATCCTGATCGACCAACACGCATCTCGTGTTCGCGGTGTGAAAAACCAATTTGCACCGAATGCATGATTGCTGCACCCGTCGGATACCGATGTCCAGACTGCATGACAACTAATGTGCCACCAGCACCTAAAACGGTTGCTGGTGGTGCATTGGTCAGCACTCCGAGGGTTACCTACTTCCTTATCGGTCTGAACATCGTTCTATTCGCGATTCAATATGTCCAAGGCGTCAATGAAGTAGCGGTCAACTTCGGCATGTATCCCGTTGCAATTGCCCAAAACGGCGAATGGTGGCGACTGTTTACGAGTGCCTTCCTGCACGGATCTTTCATTCATATTGCATTCAATATGTATGTTCTGTTTTTTCTTGGTCCAACACTCGAACGGATACTCGGGCACACGCGATTTATCGTTTTGTACCTTCTCGCAGCACTCGGTGGTTCCGTTGCCTCGTACTGGTTCTCAGATTTGCAAACGGTTTCCGTCGGAGCCTCCGGTGCGATCTTTGGTTTAATGGGCGCATTAATCGTCGCAGGGCGACGATTACGTTATGACATTAAGCAAGTGTTGTTCCTACTTATCATCAACGTGGCAATCGGGTTCTTTTCACCAGGGGTCGACTGGCGGGCGCATTTTGGTGGGTTAGTTGTTGGAGCCCTTGTGGCGGTGATCATGGTGTTCCCGCCAAAGCGAATCCGAATACCGGTTCAGATAATTGGAATCACGGGGCTGGTATTAGTTCTTGTTGCATTGACAATGTTGCGCACGAATCAAATTAATGAGTTGTTTGCGCCCATCACACAACTCGTGGCGTGACCTTAAGAAAATCCCGAAACTCTTCGGGGACAGGTGTTGACTTTCGGGTTACTTGGTCCACATTGACGTAACTTATTGTTGCTGAAGTAGCTACATTCTCTGATATAAAACCTGTTTCTGGATCCTGAACCCGCACTTCAAAAGCCAAATCAAAGCTTGAATTACCCAATCGTGGACAACTCACATCAATGTGAAGAAGTTGATCTATCCGTACAGACGCGTGGTAACGGATATTCACTTCAACGACAACCGTTTCTAGCCCTGCTGTGGTCATAACATCCAGTGGGTAGCCAAATGCTCGGAAGAATTCCATATAAGCGGCATCGAAGAACTCCAGGTAGCGGGAATTGAACACAATGCTCTGGGGGTCAACTTCGTTGTAGCGGACCCGGTGGGTGTATCCATTCCATTTACTCATTCGCGTATTCTTTCACATGGGAGGTGCGAGGTGAAAAGATTCTTCTCCGCAGCGTTATTGATTGGTATTGGTATCGGTCTGGGTTTTCTCGTGAGGTTGATCTGGCCTATCGGGGAGAGCAAAAGGTTGTAAGCGCTGCAACAACCCCTTCAGCCACAGCATCATGGAAGGCCTCCGAGGTTAATCGTTTTGCATCTCCAACGTTAGACATATAGCCGAGTTCAATGCGAACTGTTGGCATCCGGGTGAACCGCAGTAGATCCCAGGTTCTCGCGTGTATTAGACAGTCCTTGCGATCAGTTCGGCTGATGAGCTCCTCATTGATCAACCCCGCCAGAATGCGGCCACCGGGAGAATGAATTCCACCATTAGGTGAACCAAAATAGTAAACGGAAATGCCGTTGGGTTTTGGGCTTTCCACCTGATCAAGATGCAGTGATATGACAATGTCTGCGTCCATCTTGTTGGCAAAATCCGCGTGCGCTGACTGAGTTTTGTGCACCACGGGAATTTCTGGTCGTGTCAGAAGGACTTGCGTTCCTAATGCAGCCAACCGACCCTCGATTCGAGCGCAAATCGCGTAGGTCAATTTCGGGTGGACGCTCTCACCGGGATCTATCACGATCACTTTGTCTGCGATTCCCGTTCGCAAAGATGCAAGTGATGCGTGTTCACGCAATGCCCCTGAGTCCCCACCAATAATCGAACGTGAGAGTCGTTCAAATGCACGCAGTGTTTCCTGAGCACAGATTCCATCAGCGCTAACTCCCACACCCCGTTGAAACTCGCGAAGTGCAAGATCGGTCCCGGAACCAAAAATCCCGTCAGGGCGCCCAGCATTGAAACCCAGTTGATTGAGCCGGCGCTGAAGTTCAGTTACGTCGTCACCGACCATTAAATGACCCGGGGCGAATGACAGCACCCGATCACCTAATTGCCAACGTGCTTCATCTAGGCGACGAAAAGTTTCCGGACCGACCAAACCGTCAACGGTGATCCCACGCTCTTGTTGAAATGTGCGAACGGCGATAGCCACTTCGTCGTCAAAGACGTCCTGGGCAGCAGCATTCTCACTTTGGTTATCAAGTAGACCGAGGTGCGCGAGCCGTGCGCGGACCTCCGCAACGGCCGCCCCGGTTGAACCAAGGCGGAGCATTGCCTACAGGTACGGAGCTAGGTCAGCGAGCAAAGCAGCCTTTGGCTTAGCGCCAATGATTGTCTTTACGATCTGTCCGCCCTGGTACACGTGCATGGTAGGGATTGACGTGATGCCATAAGAAGCAGGAGTTGTCGGGTTCTCGTCAACATTCATCTTGGCGATCACAATTCCGTCATTGGCCGCAGCAATTTCCTCGAGGATTGGAGCAACCATTTTGCATGGTCCGCACCACTCGGCCCAAAAGTCAACGAGAATGGGCTTCTCGCTCATCAGTACTTCGTCGGCGAAGTTTGCATCGGTGACGATCTTGGTTGCTCCCATGTGATTCTCCTTTGATTGGTGTCTAACTTAGCGAAAAGGGTTGGAGTTGTCGCTACTGGTGGGCGAGATACCGCTCAGCGTCAAGGGCTGCGGCGCAACCCGTTCCAGCGGCGGTAATTGCCTGGCGGTAGATATGGTCAACGAGATCCCCACAGGCGAACACACCGGAAGCCG
>CANMNM010000116.1 GCA_947499275.1 Actinomycetota bacterium
GGAGCGCTGAATCAATTATCGCAATGAGACGGTAGTTGGCATTCATAGTCGCCAATGTCGACTGGTTGCCGTCTATGTTGATATTTGAAGGTGAGACCCGTAGCATCAGATTGCTTAGACCCATCCCTCTGTGGAATGAGAAGTCTTATGAATGAATTACGGGAACCAAAACTTGCCGGCGAAGGTAGTAGCGACTACGAGGTTTATATCCGTACCGACGAGCTTCTTGTGCTACAACCTGAACCTGAAACATGGAAGCACCGCGATGAACTCCTTTTCACGGTTGTTCATCAATCATCGGAATTGTGGCTCAAGCTGGCCATCGCTGAAATCGACTACGCGGTACTAAATATTTCACAGGACTCGATCCAAGCTGCATCACGTTATCTCATCCGGGCACGCGACTGCATTAATTACACTACCGCGCAATTACCGATGCTAGAAAAGATGACACCGTGGGACTACCAGCTTGTGCGCACAGCGCTGGGTCACGGCTCAGGCTTTGATTCCCCCGGCTTTCGAAATTTGCGGGAAAGTCTGAAACAACTCGTCGAAAGTGTTCAAGCTGTTTTACAGAGGTCGAATCTTTCATTGGAGAAGTTGTATCTCAATGTTGAAGACAATGAGGCCCTGTACTCGTTGGTCGAACTACTGGTTGACATCGATGAAGCTTTAATGATCTGGCGAAGTGTCCATGTGAAAGTAATTGAGCGAACAATAGGTGCAACGGTCAATGGAACCCAGGGAACACCGGTTGAGGTCGTTCGCAATTTGCGCGACCGTTCAATCATGGAAGAACTTTGGGAAGTTCGAGTTGACTTGACAGACCGCGCCGATCGGGAACTCACCGACAATTAATGAATGAGATGGAATAGTTGCCAGAAGGCGATACTTGCCCCCAAGTGGCAACTTGCGGGCAAACCGCAATGATTAGGCCATGAAGTCTGCCCGCGAAGAATTGTTCATCGATGCCCACACCACCTACTCGTTCACGAGTGAACCGGTCACAGATGCGGAGCTGACCGAGATTTACGAACTGGTCAAATTTGGACCAACACCCATGAATTCGCAGGCGTTACGAGTTCACTTTGTTCGTACCCCCGAGGGTAAAGCTCGATTGTTGCCTTTGCTCAATGAGGGCAATCGCGAGAAGAGTGCCAGCGCCGCTGCCGTTGCAATACTCGCATTTGATACTGAGTTCGATAAATTCTTACCCGAACATTACCCAGAGATTCCTAATGCTCGCGACTTCTTTCAAGAGGACGAAAAAAGACTTCGAAGTGCTCGTGAGATGGCAATATTGCAGGCAGGTTATTTCATTCTTGCTGTGCGAACTGTTGGTCTCGATGCAGGACCCATGGCCGGGTTTAATCACGCGGGTGTGGACGCAGAGTTCTTTTCTGAGAATAGTTGGCGATCGCTATACGTTGTCAATATTGGGCATTCAGATCCAGAAGGCCAGCGGCCTCGCAATCAGCGCTTGAGCGCCGAACGTGCGATTAGATGGAGTTAGTGTTCCAGTTCGAGTTTGGAAACTAATTCGACCAATTGGTTGCGGGTTTGATCTCGGATCGTTCTTCCTTCGCTCAAGAACGTCTCAGAGCGTCGGGGCCGGGTCCGCAACCCTCCCACCGCTGATGTCATTGATTTCTTCATCCGAAAGTTCAGCATCGGGGTTGGGTGCTACGTCGGGTGTTTCCTCTGGGGTTTCTTGTTCTCGCATGTCAATACAGTACGAGAGATTTAGTGATTCCGATGCGATTCCCTGTGTTTCCTAGTTTCTGGTAAGCAACTTACCTATGAAATTGGTACAAGTAATGCCGTAGCCACCGCCCACACCGTGCACCACCCACCACTACTGGTGGGTCAGCTAATCACTTTCGGCTCTTCTTGGCTACACCGTTCTGAAGGGCCAATCATCAGGGTCCCCCGGGCGTTCACTAAGTGACATGAAGATCGCTTCCCCATTGTTTGTTGAGTTGTATCGTGAAAGCAACTAGTTAACATAAAGGAGCGTGTATGGATGCTCAAGGTTTTTTAGCGGCCCTAGCCCCGGCTGTGACTGATGCGGATGCGCGTGAACGTTTTCTTGCTGACCCCAAAGCAGTACTGGTAGCCGCGGGGTTGGATCTACCGGAGTGGTTCACGGTGACTGCTCGTGAAGGTGATGCAGCCGAACTAACCATCACCATGCCGGCCCTACTCGACCCTGACGCCGACCTCAGCGAGGAAGCCCTCGGAATGGTTGCTGGTGGTACCGAGTGGTACGACTGGTTATGCGGTGGTTGTAAGTGTTGTGGCTGAACTAGCTGCTGTTTTAAACTAAACCTTTAGCCACCGATTTACATGGGAATTGGGTGCCGAAATGCCCTTATTGGGGGGCGGTGCACAAGCGCGCGAGGGGTCAGAGGACATTTATGCCAGTGGACGCAGCTCGGTCTTCGGACCTGGGGTGTCTTCTGTACGAAGGGCACGTTGCCCCTCGTGTTTTACGTTAGGGAGAAAAAGCAACATGGCAACAGGAACAGTAAAATGGTTTAACTCGGAAAAAGGCTTCGGCTTTATCGAGCAGGCTGACGGCGGACCAGACGTTTTCGTTCACTACTCAGCAATTGATTCAAGTGGATACCGTTCACTTGATGAAAATCAAGCTGTCGAATTCGACATCACCCAAGGCCCAAAGGGACCTCAGGCTGACAAGGTTCGCATCGTCTAATTACAGACTTCTTAGATTGGCCCTCGGCGTGACGCCGGGGGCCATTCTTTTTGCTGTGATGGTTATTTTCCCATAAAATAAAAGAAATCATTAGTATTTATCCGCAAATGCTGTTAAAGTTACATTCTTATGGCTGAAATACGGATTTCTGATGCCGCCGCAATGCTCGGTGTCTCCGATGACACGGTCCGTCGTTGGATTGAGCTCGGCAAGCTCAGCGCCGGCGCTCCTGGCAACGGTCCCCGGACGGTGAGCTCAGAAAGTCTCGCCCTCTATATGTCGGCCGCATCCAGACTAGAGAACACGCCGGTGAGTGCCTCGGCTCGAAATCGGTTTCCAGGAATCGTGACGCGGGTGGAAAAAGATGGCGTTATGGCTTTGGTCGAAATCCAAGCTGGCCCGCACCGGGTGACTTCATTATTGAGCCGCGAGTCGGCCGAGGAGCTCGGATTGGCGCCGGGGGTACGCGCCACGGGGGTTATCAAATCGACGAATGTGGTGATCGAGTTGGAGCCAAATTAATGAACAAAGGTTTCCGGGTATTGCTGGCGGTTGCTTTAGTAGTTGGGTTAGGTGCACTCTTCCCTGGTGCATCTGGAGCAGCGACTAAGCCGAATACGGAGCTGACCGTATCGGCAGCATCCTCCCTAACTGACGTATTCCCCGTCATTGCTGATGCATTCACAAAGCGTTATCCGGGTACGGAAATCAAATTCAACTTTGCCGGTAGTTCAACGATTATGAACCAAGTCATTGCCGGTGCCCCCGTTGACGTTGTTGCAACCGCTTCAGAGCCCACGATGCAGATCGGGGTTGACTCAAAGCAGGTCCTTCGCCCGTTGATTTTTGCCAGGAACTCCATGACAATTGCAGTGCCGGCTGGAAACCCGGCAAATATAAAGAGCCTGGCTGATCTAGAGCGCGGCGGGCTGCTCCTTGGAGTGTGTGATCCGGTGGTCCCTTGCGGTGCTACCGCGGTGGAGATTTTTGCCAAGAACAAACTCGACGTTACGCCGGTCACGCGCGAACTCGATGTTCGTTCACTATTGGGCAAAGTAATTTCTGGCGACCTCGATGCGGGGATCGTATATATAACTGACGTGAAGGCCGCTGGCAGCAAAGTGGAATTCATTGAGATCCCGGTCAAGGAGAATGTCATGACCACGTATCCAATCGCGATGGTCTCGGCAACGGAAAACACTGAGCTATCTAATCGATTCGTGAATTTTGTGCGCTTTAGCACTACCTCACAAGCAATTTTGCGCGCATTTGGTTTCGCGAAGCCTTGGTAAGAGCGTAAATAAGTTGAGGCGTCAACGCGCACCGCTATTCCTCCTGATTCCAGGGCTTGTCGCATTAATTTTTTTACTGGTTCCCCTTATTGCGTTGATTGCACAAACGCCATGGGAGTCTTTCCCAAAGATAATTTCTTCACCCGAGGCGCTGGAAGCATTACGGCTTTCATTCATCACCTCACTTGCAGCAACAGGTCTTGCCGCAGTATTTGGGATCCCGATGGCATGGTTGCTGGCCCGAGAGGTGCTTCCCTTCACGGGTCTATTGCGCGCCTTAGTAATCGTTCCGTTATTACTTCCCCCGGTTGTTTCCGGTGTTGCTCTACTTGAGGCATTGGGTCGGCGCGGTCTCGTTGGTGGGTTCTTGTACGACAACTTTGATATTACGTTCCCATTCACCACGGCTGGTGTGGTCATTGCAACAACGTTTGTGGCAATGCCGTTCCTGATCATTACGATGGAAGGTGGTTTCCGCTCCCTGCACCAGCGTTATGAGGATGCTGCCGCGACCCTTGGCGCTAGCCACAAGAGAATCTTTTTTCGAGTAACGATGCCCATGGTGGCTCCCGCTGCTATCGCAGGACTTGTGCTGTGCTGGGCCAGGGCATTAGGTGAATTTGGCGCCACAATTACATTTGCCGGAAACTTTCCCGGAGTGACACAAACAATGCCCCTTGCGGTTTACACCGCACTGGAATCTGATCGATCTGTGGCAATCGCACTGTCACTGGTCTTACTGGTGGTAAGTGTCGGGGTGCTCATCGCCTTGCGCGGTAGGTACTTGCAAACGAGGGCATCATGAAAATTATTGCGAACTTCACTGCTTCCCGAGGTGACTTCACTCTAGATATTGACACGACCATTTCTTCGGGAACGGTCACGGCAGTGCTTGGACCTAATGGATCCGGAAAGTCCACACTTTTGCGAACACTTGCCGGACTACAAGAGATAAATTCGGGGGAGATCCGATTCGGTGACCGGGTTG
>CANMNM010000117.1 GCA_947499275.1 Actinomycetota bacterium
GAGCGTCAAGGCATGCTTGCCGGTGACCCGAGGTACCTACCCGCGCGGGATCAAGGACCTGTTCGCGCATTTGTTCGTGACTTTGTGGACGGGCGATACACGGTCGCGGAGTACTTCATTTTCATGTCGGTTGTTGTTCTCCTATTGGGCTTCGTTAACAACCCTTCAGTTCAACAGCTCGTCTCGATCGGCTTTTTTCTGATGGCTACTTTGATTGTGGTTGACACCTCAATCTTGATTATTCAACTGACTAGACGTGCGAAAAAAGAATTCCCTGAGAAATCAGATCGCAGGGGAATAATTCTTTATGCCTTGATGCGCACACTGCAGTACCGCAGACTGCGCATGCCGAAACCACGTGTTCAACGTGGACGGAACAAGGGACAGTAGATCCATGGAGTTTCGCCGTTTGGGCCACAGCGGTCTGAAGATTAGTGAAATCACCTACGGCAACTGGGTCACCCACGGCTCACAGGTCACCGACGACCTCGCTATAAAGACAATGCAGGCAGCACTTGACGCCGGGATCACCAGCTTTGACACCGCTGATGTTTATGCAATGACCAAAGCTGAAGAAATCATGGGAAAAGCCCTGAAGGGTCAGCGCAGGGAAAGTCTAGAAATTTTCACCAAGGTGTACTTCCCAACAGGTGCAGGCGTCAACGACCGCGGACTCTCACGCAAACACATTATGGAGTCCTGTGAAAGTTCGCTTCGTAGATTGCAAACAGATTATGTAGATCTGTACCAAGCACACAGATACGACTTTGAAACTCCACTCGAAGAGACCCTGCGCGCGTTTGATGACCTGGTTCGTCAGGGAAAAGTTCTCTACGTAGGTGTCAGCGAATGGACCGCCGAGCAAATCCGTGACGCTGTTCGAATAGCTAATGACATGGGCTTTGATCGAATTATCAGTAACCAACCGCAATACAACATGTTGTGGCGGGTCATAGAAGCTGAAGTTGTTCCTGCGAGTGAGGAACTAGGAATTGGTCAGATTGTTTGGTCACCCATTGCTCAAGGTGTTCTCACTGGAAAATACAGAAAAGGCACTGCGGTTCCTGAAGGGAGCCGAGCAACAGATAAATCCGGCGGTGCTGATTTTGTCAGCGGTTGGTTGCGAGAAGAAGTACTCGAAGCGGTCGAAAATCTTCAGCCAATCGCACAGGACATGAATTTGACCATGTCGCAGTTAGCAATTGCTTGGGTATTAAGCAACCCCAACGTTTCTGCAGCAATCGTCGGGGCTTCCCGGCCCGAACAAATTACGGAAAACGCGAAGGCTGCCGGAATAACATTGCCAGAAGATGTTCTCAGCGCAATTGACTACGCACTGGGAGACCTCGTCAAAACTGACCCAGCGTTAACCGTTTCACCAGAGTCCCGCCCATAAATTCCACCCCGACAACATTAAGGAGTTCTCATGTCTTGGACTTGGCAGTATTTTGATAACGACGGAGTAATCATTGACACACCTGTCGAGCCGTGTGTCACCTCGGCCTTTCCCAGTCAAATTGATGCAGAAGCCTTTGTTTCTGACACCTGGCCAGAATTACGCACAGCGGGAATCAGTGCAGTCACTCTCCTCGACGGGGATCGTGTTGTTTACGGGCCGATGAGTTTGGATCCTGCCTAGGTTTATCGACAACGTCACACAATGGATTACCGCGTTCATGTTGACACGGGGCAGTGGACGTGGTGCTATACGCACACAACAAAAGATTGTCGCGATTGAATCTAGGGAAAGTTCGGTGAAATTCCGGCGCTGTCCCGCAACCGTAAGACAGGTGTAGACCTGTTAAGTCGGAGCACCTAGCAATTGCGAGCGGTCATCCGTCGAGGTAACGGGACGAGCGCTCAAGTGAAAGCTTGATCGCCCCTTGCACATTTGTGCACGGGGTTTTTAATTGAGCATTTACGCGGGCTGTCTTCCAGTGACCACTCACTGAAAGGGCACCATGAAAAATAGTATGTACAAGATAGTCATCTCAGTTGCGCTCAGCGCAGCCGTTGTTCTCGGCCTGGGAACATCACCTGCTAACGCCGCCGGACCCGATGCGGGTCTTTACGGCACAACCGATCCCACTTACACAGGGGTCTCAGATCAGTCACTTGCAATTCTTGGCCTTGTCTCCGTTGGGGTTGAACCAAGTGCTGCTGCCATTAATTGGCTCCTGTCACAGCAGTGCTTGGATGGCAGTTACCAGGCTTACCGGGTCAGTATTCGCACCGCTTGCGGCCCATCGGATCCGATTAATTACAGCGGACCTGATTCAAACTCGACCGCACTCGCTGCGTTGGCTTTGAACTCCGTTGGCAAATTGAGCCAGGCAAAAAAAGCAGCGACCTGGTTAACACAGGCCGGTGCAAAGGCGCCCAACGGCACAACGGGAATCGCTTACTACCCCTCGGTTGGAGCGCTACCGGACACAAACTCCTCCGCATTGGCTTATGCGGCCATGACCGGTCTTGGGGTTGACTCCGCAATAGTCAACCAAGTGCGCACGTACCTGCTCGCTGCGATTACACCGTGTGCACAAAGCGGCGGGGCGAAATACCAAGGCACTGACTCCGGTGTTAATAACTCAGCGTCGGCACAAGCACTATTTGGTCTTGAAGCACTGACACCGGCAGAACCAGCAAATAAATTGGCGGCCAATCCCAAGTGTGGAAAAAATAAGGTGACCAACTTGGCCAGTTATCTCAGTGGGCAACTTAAGACCGGACTGCTTTCTTCTTTCCCCTATGACGGCACCGACTTCGGAAACACCGCAGCCACGGTCGTCAGCCTCAACACCATGGAGATTGGTAAGGCATCAGTGGGTAAAGCGATTGCCGCACTAAAACAGAATGCCAAAACATGGGCGCTCAAAGACAGCAAGGTAAATGCTGGTGCCCTCGGCTGGCTTCTCATGTCGGCACAAGCGACGGATTCAAACCCAAAGAAGTTTGGCGGAATGAATCTCGTTTCAACTCTGACAACCAGCATGCGTAAGTAATTCGAATATGTCAATCGCATCCCGGCCACTGATTCAGAAAGTAAGTGTTGCCCTCGGGGCCACGCTCATGTTCTGCATGTCCGTGGCCGGGAATGCGAATGCGGCTGAATACAAATACTGGACCTTCTGGACCCAAGAAGGCGATTCATGGGTCTTTTCCCCGATCGGTTCCGCCAGCACTAATCCACCTGAAGGAAGCGCCCAAGCTTGGCGCTTTGATGCAACAAGCCCATCGGTTGCCGGCATTCCACCCGCGGATTTACCTGGCGCGGTCTTTGAACGTGCTTGCGGTGATGTGTTACCGATAGTCGGCACAAAACGCGTTGCCATTGTCATTGATGCAGGTGACCCGGCTCTTTCCCCTGAGGGGGAGGTTCCACCTTCACCTACCGCCTACTGTGCGGTCGGCAAAATTGATACACATGGATACGACCTGTTGAAAACAGTTGTTGAACTGCGGACCGACAACGGATTCGTCTGTGGTATCTCAGGTTACCCAGTGAGTGAGTGCGCCACACCCGTGAACGACTACGTCGCTGGGACTCCCCCTCAACCCATAACGCAGGAACTCATTCCTGATGTGTCTAAGCATGCTGAAGTGGCCTCTGGACAAACGAGTTTGGCTCAGCTGGGAAGCGCTCTCGTAATTGGGTTGCTCGCAGTTGCCGGGTTCTTTTACTGGCGAAGAAGTAAGTCATGACCTCCCGTTGGCTTCACCCCGGCGCTTGGTGGTTGTGGTCCCTTTGCCTGGCCGCTGCAGCATCTCAGACGACAAATCCACTTTTGCTGGCGTTACTGATTTGCGCTGCCGTGATCGTGGTGGCTGCTCGTAAACCCGATGCGCCTTGGGGTAAGTCATTTGAATTCTTTTTATTCCTTGGCGCGATGATCATCACGATTCGAGTCTTATTCCAAATTGTGTTTGGTGCTGGATTGGGTACAACGGTGTTATTCGAACTCCCCGGAGTTTCGTTTCCCACCTGGATGAGCGGACTTCGACTGGGTGGCTCGGTAACGCTTGAAGCACTGCTGGGTGCGTTTTACGATGGACTTCGAATTGCCACCATCGCAATTGTGATTGGCGCCGCCAATTCACTGGCTTCACCCACCCGGCTGCTGAAAGCGGTTCCCACCGCTTTATATGAACTTGGCGTGAGCATTGTTGTGGCATTGACTTTCGTTCCGCAACTAACGACCGATGCGGTGCGAATTCGTGAGATGCGCAGGCTTCGTGGCAGGAGCTCGAAGGGCTTAAAGGGTTTCGTATCCCTTGGCCTCCCGGTTCTTGCCGGTGCACTCGATCGGTCAATAATTCTGGCTGAATCAATGGATTCCCGCGGTTACGGTCGGCATCAAAAGGAAACCACGGTAGGCCGCCGAGTCTCCATAACTCTCGTGCTGGCCTCACTCTCTCTGGCACTGATCGGGGTTTATTCCTTACTCACCGCTGGTACCAGTGCCCTTGTAGCGATTCTTATAGTGTCTATTGGACTAATTCTTGGCGGGATAACGGTGTGGCGGGCCGGTCGCACCCGAATCCGCACCGTCTACCGCCCCGACAGGTGGGCCTTGCCCGAATGGTTAGTCAGTATTGCTGGCGTCACTGTACTGGCGATTTTTCTTGGGGTTCGAGTCTGGGCTGACCAAACATTGGTTCTCACACCTGCATTGGACACTTGGCCCGCGCTACCTTTATGGGGGCTTCTCGCCTTTGGAATCGCCTGCACACCTGCAATAACGACACCCCCTCCGCCCGCTTTTGATAGTGAGACAAATGAACCAATAAGTGTGGAGGCCCGCACATGATTAGTTTTGAGCACGTCACTTTCCGCTACACAGAACAAGGACCATCTGTGTTGCGCGATCTCAATCTAGAGATCCCTGCCGGTGAGCTCGCATTGCTCTTGGGCGCCACGGGAAGTGGAAAAACAACTTTCTTGCGAGCAATTAATGGCTTGGTTCCCCACTTCACGGGAGGGCACTTCA
>CANMNM010000118.1 GCA_947499275.1 Actinomycetota bacterium
GCCAAATGCATATTCGTGCGTTGTAGTTTTCCCCATGATGATCGCGCCAGCATCACGCAATCGAGCTATAGCGGGTGCATCGCTGTCAACCGCGTCAGGTAAGCCATGTCCGGATCCGCATAGTGTGGGCATTCCAGCAACGTCAACTAAGTCTTTAACGCCAATAGGGATTCCCATAAGTGGTTTGTTTGCGTTGTTGCCTGCTAGAAGTTTGTCGCACTGTTCGGCTTGCTCAACGACGTTGGGTGCGATCGTGACCCAGCCAAGAACAAGTGGATCACGCTGATCGATTCGCTCGATGAGATCACGGACAAGTTCCTGTGCCGTGAGTGAGCCACCTGCGTATGCGGCACGTAATTGAGTAATCGACGAATCAGCTGGAGCTACTTGCTCACTGGGCTGCGTACTAACAGCAATGGGAGTCTCAACTTCATGCTGAGCAATAGCCGCTAATCCTGGTTGAATTGAATCCTCAATGGGGATCGTATTAACCAGCTCCGTGAATTGATCGAGGATGCTCATGGGGTTGGCCATTGATAGCGGATGATTCCCGAATCGGATTGTGCTTCAGCTTCTGATGACTGCAGGTTATGACGCCACCGTCGATTGGTCATATCGACTTCATCGAATGCTCCGATTGGTTCGATTGGGTTGTCTCCCTGCCACGGTTCACACGATGGCTTGCTCAAAGGTGTTCCCCCTGAAGTCCACCGAGGTGCACCCCCAAACCATGCCACCGCGAGTGCCCCGCGCGGGGAATACGTCTCTCTGCGGGTGATGCCTCCCGGCACAATGAACCCCTCCGTGGCCTTCCACGTATGGTCATCGAGAATGATTTCTCCCTCGAGGATGAGCGCATGTTCAGCGCACGAGTACGTGCCAGTGCCTCGTTTCCACCCCACGGGAAACTGCACTAACAAACAACTGGCCCGCGAGTCAGGATCAGCATGAAGTAGATGGGTTTGAAGCGGCAGATTGGCATCGAGTACCGGTGTTTCCGCCAGCTTGGAGACCAATTCCTCCAAACTCGTCCACGAATCTCCTAGGGTATTCATCCTGCAAGTATAAACGTCAGATATTTAATATTGATAGGTTTTTCCTCAATAGGCTGCCTTCCTTGCCACCGCCCAAACTAAACTCAGACAATGCTTGCTCCGCCGCAATGGTGTGATCCATTCCCCGGTCTGGCGCCTACCCGGGAGCGAGTCGAACACATGCTGGGGCGAGAAATCGGACATGAAAATGAGGTCATCGCGACCTTGCCACCATCGATGGGACAGGCAACCTGGTCAAATATTGCAGCAAACGCGGTAATTGCGGGTTGTGATCCCGCTGACTTTCTGGCCGTCGTTGCTGCCGTCAGGGCTGTCGCGCAGCCGCGTTTTTTACTCGACCAGGTGATCACCACCGTGCACGGGCTCTGGCCCATGGTTTTTCTCTCCGGTGCACCTTCTTTAGGCCCAGACCGAGACTGGGCTCGAGAAGGAGACGCCCTGTCCGGAAGCACTGGATCAGCAGCCCGCATCGCCAGGGCTCTTTCCCTCGTTCTCCGCAATATTGCGGGCGGGTCGCCCGAGGCTTTTGACGCCTCTACCATGGGTCGACCCGGAAAGTTAATGTTTGGATTTGCCGAAAACACCACCCTGTCACCGTGGGAACCCTGGCATGTTCGCGCCGGCTGGGCATCAGATGATTGCATCGCGGCCACCTACGCCGCAGACTCAACTTTATGTATTGCCGACATGGGTCACGACGATCCTGACATTCTGTTGTCAACAATCACCGACAGCATTTCAATTCCCGGAACCTATAACGCATTTTTTCGAAAGGATCTATGGCTGCTCATGTCACCCACGCACGCTTGGATTTTCGCGGAAGCTGGGTGGAGTGTTGCTGACATCGCGCAAGCAGTCTCAGAGCGTGCAACTCAACCATATGGTCGATTGCGCGGTCGTGGACTTTTTGGCTTTATCGATACGCATCAAGCACCCGCGTGGTTGCGCCCAGAACCAGGCGATACCGACTTAATCAGTATTGTCGATCACCCACGGCGTGTTCAGGTCGCTGTTGTTGGGGCGCCCACAGGTGGCTACACAACTGCAGTTTTTGGCAGTGGTGTAACCACAACGGAAAAAATCGAACATGAATAATCACACTGATCTGATTTCCCCGATGGCTGCTGGTCAATCCCCACGGCCTAGCGCCACACATCCACGTGAACTCTCCGGTGAAATCGTGCTCAGCGACAGCATGCTCAACGTCAACGCAGGTTGGGGTGCTTTGATCTTAGATTCTGTCGAGGCCGCAATTTTTGAATCAATCTCGGGTTCTGCTTCACCAGGCGGTGTGTCCATTAAGCGAATTAGTCGGCCACAAATTGGCGAGCACCGCCCGCACGAATGGATCGATCACCTTGTTGCCGAAAACGTTACAGCTGTTGTCGTCACCGCTGGAGATTGCGCGACATGCACCTCTCGAGCACTGCGAGAGTGCATCCTCGCTGAGGAGGCAGGAATTCCAGCCACCGCTGTTGTTCCTCAAGGGTTAAGCGAGATTATTCACGCAACGCTTGCGTCTTGGGGGAGACCAGACCTTCGAATTGCCACTTTTGAAACACCACTATTCGCTCTTAAGCGTGCCGACTTTCCCGAAGTGATGCAGTCAACGGCGACCGAGGTTATTTCAATCTTGACCTCACCCTGAAGTTAGTTACCGGTGAGCTCGGCAATCATTCGAAGAATCTGGGTTTGACTTGCACGAGTATCTTCAGCAGAAAGCCCGTGTGTTGGGGGTGTGATCTTGATCGTGGTTGCAGAACCCTCATAGGCTGCAATTCTTTCCATTGCCTGATCGGGAGTGCCCGCCACCGTCAGTGCATCGACCATGTGATCAGGCACATAATCGCCAAGATAATCCGCACCGATGCCACTCCGGAATGCTTCAATAACTGTTGCTTGTTCCTTGGCCAATCCGTGGAAATCAAAGAAGTCTTCATAGGTCTTGACTGACGCATAAAAACCAACTGTTCCCGCTGCCCAACGACGCGCTCGAGCACCATCGGAGTCAACGGCACACAGTGCAGAGACAACAACATCGACGCTATCTTTGGGACGTTCTGCGCGTTCCATGCCCTCGTGTAACCACGGGACGAGTTGTTCATCGAGGTAGCGTGGACTGCATAGTTCGTGACTGATCCAGCCATCGCCGATTTCACCGACCAATTTGGTCATCGCTGGTCCCATGGCACCTAGATAGATCGGAATGTTGGTCCGGGTTTGGGCAAATGGTCGCTCATAACCGCGGATGCGCATAGGTTCATATTCCCCCTCAAGATCAATGGTGTCTCCGGTTCGAGCTGACGCGATGAAAACCCTAATGTTGCGCACCGTCTCCCGCATGTGACCTACCGGCTTACCCCAACGCGCGTTGTGCCATAACTCGTTAAGTCGCTGCACTCCTGAACCAAGACCAAGAATGAAACGACCCTGGGTCATTTCATCAAGATCCATAGCTTCCAGAGCGGTAACCATCGGGCTGCGGGTAAAAGCTAGTGCGATCGCTGTTCCCACGGTGGCCTGGTCGGTCGCCGCAGCAATTGCCGCCGCCGAAATAGTGGCGCTGCGATGTAGTTCGGGCACCCAGAGAACTTCGGCACCCGCAGCCTCCGCCGCCTGGGCGGCCGCGACCATTTCGTCCATCGTCTCGCCCCACGGGCCGTAAGTGATTTTCAGGTTCATGGGATCTCCCTTTCGGGGCTTTTAAGGTCGCCGGACTATGCCCACAATAAAACGTCTGAGGTTTCCTGTCAACGTAGTTCGAGAATTACGCCGCTTGCCAAAACTGCTGTTGCAACAGACCCTCGGGTCGTCGGTATGGGATCGGAAACAACTAGATCGAAAGCACGAAGGGCGCCGATCGCTTCATCCAGGTCTGCGAAGGGCATGGGCGCGATCACGTGCGGAATATCCGCGCTGAGCGTCTCACCACCGATGCTCTCCAATAATTCAAAACGTGCACTACGCCGGCTTGGGCCACGCATGAGCACCATCTGGAATGCACTGCCCGGTGGCAGATCGAGTAATCTCTCAACTTCTGGGCCCGAGAATGTTTCATCCATGGCAATGTCAGCACCAAGGCCCTCGACCATCGCTGCACGCGGGGCATCGACGGAGTCGACTACGACCACAAGCGCAATCATCTCACTGGTTTCTTCGGAGTCATCAACTCCCAGTACACATCTATGTTGGCCCGGGATGTACTCGACCAGTGCATGAAGAAGACCCTGGGGCCCCTCCAACATCACCTCGGTGACTTCAAAATCTTGACCAAAGAGTGGGTACTTCTGAGGCTCAGATCGAAATGCCCAGCCAAGGTTCTTGATCCGCTTCACGGTGGCCTGCATGTCTCGGACGTAAAAGTCCCATGCGTATGGTCCCGGCTGATTGGGCAATCTCCCACCGTGAACAACGGGTAATTCCGGGACACTCACTATCCGGATTCCTCCACCGTGAGCCCGTGGTTTCCCCAGCTCCACCACCTGCAGATCTGGTCCGCTGGGAAGTTTCCACACCTGGCGCCATGGGCGTGCCGGCCACACCGATTCCGAAATCACTTCAAATCCCAAACCGTCCCGATAGAGAGCGACCGCTTGAGCAGCCTCAGGGGTGCACAATGTGACGGGATCAACACCATCGAAGACCGGAATATTAGAATTTGCTTTCTCACTCACAGCCTAAACACTACATTAAGCACATTGATACAGACCCTTAACTTCTGAATGGAGAAAGACATGGCGCTTACCTTTAACCCTTCAAACCCCACCGCACTGGTGGTAATTGATATGCAAAACGGCTTCTGCGATCAGAAGGGCTCTGTCGCGCAGATTGGGCTTGACATCAGTATGTGTGAAGCAGCAATTCCCAACTGCGAGCGTCTCGTCAAAGCGGCGCATAAG
>CANMNM010000119.1 GCA_947499275.1 Actinomycetota bacterium
ACTGATTTCCCTTGAAAACGGCAAAGCCTGGCGTGATGCTATGGGTGAAGCGCTCTATGCCGCTGAGTTCTTCCGGTGGTTTTCCGAGGAGGCTTCGCGGGTTGAGGGTGGATTCCGCTACGCACCTAATCGTGACAAGACCATCATTACTGACCACAGGCCAATGGGCGTTGCTTACATGATCACTCCGTGGAATTTCCCTGCAGCCATGATCACCCGCAAGTTGGGCCCTGCACTGGCTGCGGGTTGCACCACCGTTGTCAAACCACCGGCTGAAACCCCATTGACCGCATTGTGGATTGGGAATGTCCTTGAGCGTGCGGGTGCACCGGCCGGTGTTGTTAATATCGTGACCACGTCACGATCGGGTGAAGTATCTTCCGCCATTTTGGCTGATCCACGTGTTGCCACTTTGTCTTTCACCGGATCCACCTTTGTTGGCAAGATGTTACTCAAGCAGACGGCAGATCGAGTACTCCCCAGTTCAATGGAGCTTGGCGGGAATGCGCCGTTCCTTGTCCTTGAAGGATCCAATGTTGATCAGGCTGTTGACGGTGCCATGATTGCAAAAATGCGTAATGGCGGTTCAGCATGTACTGCGGCCAACAGGTTCTACGTTCACGAGTCAATGAGTGGCGAATTCGCCGACAAGTTTGAGGCAGCATTACGCGGACTTAAAATTGGCCCGGGCACCGACCCCATTAACGAGCTGGGCGCAATGGTGAGTGACAAGGAGCGCGACAAGATCTTGGAGCTCATCGGCGAGGCGGAAGACGAAGGAGCACAGATCACCCTGGCCGGCACCGCGCCTGCTACGGGCGCATTCGTTGCCCCTCGAATTGTTCGTGGAATTGAGCACGGGTCAGTATTGACCCGAAATGAAATATTTGGTCCAGTTGCACCGATTGTGACGGTTTCCAGCACTGATGAAGCTGTTCGCATGGCAAATGACACGGAATACGGACTGATTTCCTACGTGTTCGCTAAGGACAATGGCGAGGGAATCAAAGTTGCCCGCCGAATGGAGTCCGGCATGGTTGCAATCAACCGCGGAATCGCTTCTGACCCGGCCGCACCTTTTGGTGGCATGAAGGAATCAGGGCTAGGCCGTGAAGGTGGTTTCGCCGGAATTCACGAGTTCTTGGAGACCCAGTACTTCGCCGTTGACGTGTAATACGCTTATTACTGTTAATACTGTGTGACGCCGGTTAGATTCGACGGAAAATGAGTGCCTGCTTAACTTCGGCAATTGCCTTAGTTATTTCAATGCCACGGGGGCAGGCATCGGTGCAGTTAAAAGTGGTGCGGCAGCGCCAGACGCCCTCTTTGTCGTTGAGGACCTCAAGCCGAGCATTTGCACCGGCATCACGGCTGTCAAAGATGAACCGGTGGGCGGCAACAATTGCTGCTGGGCCGAAGTACTGCTCGTTGGTCCAAAAAACTGGGCATGAAGTTGTGCAGGCAGCACACAAAATGCACTTGGTCGTGTCGTCAAACCGGGCGCGCTCTTCAGCGGACTGAATACGCTCTTTGGTGGGCTCGTGCCCCTCGGGCATTAAGAAGGGGAGAACCTGGCGATAAGCGGCAAAGAAGGGTTCCATGTCGACCACGAGGTCCTTTTCAAGGGGAAGGCCCTTGATAGCTTCAACGATGATGGGCTTACTGATATCAATGTCTTTCACCAAGGTTTTGCAGGCAAGGCGGTTTCGGCCATTGATGCGCATTGCATCGGAACCGCAAACCCCGTGCGCGCAAGAACGGCGAAATGTGAGTGAGCCGTCTTGCTCACCTTTTATCTTTTCCAAAGCGGTAAGAACCCGGTCTGTTGGGTACAGCGCAACCGTGTAGTCCACCCAGTGAGGTTCTTCGTCAAAATCTGGTTGGTAACGACGGATCCGAAATGTGACATCCGTTGCAACCGGAACAGGAGTTTCAGGCATTACCACTGGAGTGACGTTGCTTTGTGGCTCAACGAGGACTTCAGCGACGACGGTTGTTGTCATTAGTATTTGCGCTCCATCGGCTGGTAGTTGGTGACACTGACCGGCTTGTAGTCCAGGTGCACGTATTCCTCACCTTGAGCGTCAATCTTGCGGGTGGCCATGGTGTGACGCATGAAGTTAACGTCGTCACGCGCTGGGTAATCCTCGCGTGCATGACCACCACGGCTTTCCTTACGTTCGAGTGCGCTCACTACGAGTACCTCGGCGAGGTCGAGCAGGAAGCCAAGTTCAATCGCCTCAAGGAGATCGGTGTTGTAGCGGGTGCCCTTATCCTGGATGGATACATTCTTGTAACGCTCACGCAAACCTTGAACATCAATGAGTGCCTGCTTGAGGGTCACCTCGGTGCGGTACACCTGAGCATTCATATCCATGGTTTCTTGGAGTGCGCGTCGAAGTGGCGCCACCCGCTCGCCACCGGTTGATGAACGGAGCTGTTCAACCAATGCGATTGTTTGTCCCTGTGAATCATGGGGGAGATCAACATGGGAGACACTGTTTGCGTAATTTGCAGCAGCAACACCAGCCCGCTTGCCGAAAACGTTGATGTCGAGAAGCGAGTTGGTACCAAGGCGGTTGGCGCCATGCACCGACACACATGCGACTTCACCGGCAGCATAGAGACCAGGAACGATGTTCACGTTGTCTCGCAGAACTTCGGTCTCAACGTTTGTGGGGATCCCGCCCATGGCGTAATGAGCGGTGGGGAACACGGGAACGAGTTCTGTTACCGGGTCAACACCAAGGTAGGTGCGGGAGAACTCGGTGATGTCGGGGAGCTTTGACTCGATCTGTTCCTTCGGCAAATGGGTGAGGTCGAGATAGACATAGTCTTTGTGTGGACCGGCGCCGCGACCTTCACGTACTTCCTGCACCATCGCGCGAGCGATCATGTCGCGAGGGGCCAGGTCCTTGATCGTTGGTGCAACCCGCTCCATGAAGCGTTCACCAGCGGCATTGCGCAGGATTCCACCTTCGCCGCGGGCACCTTCTGTGAGGAGAACACCGAGTCCGGCCAAACCGGTTGGGTGGAACTGGTAGAACTCCATGTCTTCCAGGGGAAGGCCTTTACGCCAGATGATTCCCATTCCGTCACCGGTAAGGGTGTGAGCGTTGGAGGTGGTCTTGAACACCTTGCCGAAGCCACCGGTTGCAAAAATAATTGACTTCGCTTTGAACAGGTGAATCTCACCGGTTGCCAGTTCGTAGGCAACGACTCCGGCTGCTACTGGCTCACCGGTTTCTTCATTGAGCAAAATGTCGAGGACGTAGAACTCGTTGTAGAACTCAACGCCTTCTTTGATGCAGCTCTGATAGAGGGTCTGCAGGATCATGTGACCGGTGCGGTCAGCGGCGTAGCAGGACCTGCGCACGGCGGCTTCACCGTGATTACGAGTGTGACCACCAAATCGACGCTGGTCAATGCGACCTTCAGGTGTGCGGTTGAACGGCAGTCCCATTTTTTCTAGATCGAGGACGGCGTCGATCGCTTCCTTACACATGATTTCGGCGGCGTCTTGGTCAACGAGGTAGTCCCCGCCTTTAACGGTGTCAAATGTGTGCCATTCCCAATTGTCCTCTTCGACATTGGCCAGCGCTGCACACATTCCGCCCTGAGCAGCACCCGTGTGCGAGCGGGTCGGGTACAACTTGGTGAGAACTGCGGTGCGGGCCCGCGTGCTTGACTCAAGGGCGGCGCGCATTCCTGCTCCACCGGCGCCAACGATGATCACGTCAAATTCATGGGTCTGCATGGGTATCTCCTTAGATCTTTAAATCAGCCGATGGAAGCGTCAAAAGTGAAAATTACGAGCGTGCCGAGGACAATAATGAAGGTGGTTGAGACGTACAGCAACATCTTGAGCCAGAACCGGGTCTGATCCCGCTCGGCGTAGTCGTTGATGATCGTGCGCATTCCGTTACCACCGTGAAGCAGAGCCAGCCAGAGCATCGATAGATCCCATACTTGCCAGAACGGGCTAGCCCAGCGACCCGCCACGAAAGCGAAGTTAATGCGCTGCACTCCGCCGTCAAGAATATTCATGATGAACAGGTGGCCTAGGACCAGGAAAATCAGGATGATCCCGGAAATCCGCATGAAAAGCCAGCCATACAGTTCGAAATTGCTGCGCTGTTTATTGCGTGAATCCGAGCGGGGGGCAAAGACTGGAGTACTCATGATGTGCTCCCAAAGAGTGCGTCAATTGTGTGGATCATCATGAAGTAGATGCCGGGAATCATGACCAGAAGCCAAATCGCGGCGATCACCCAGGTCATCTGGCGCTGGTATCGCGATCCTTTAGACCAAAAATCAATCAGGATGATGCGGACGCCGTTGAAAGCGTGAAAGAGCACCGCGCCGACGAGACCGACCTCAAGCAAGTTCACAATCGGCGTCTTGTAGGTCGCGATGATTTCGTCGTAGGCCGAGGGGGAAACCCGAACCAGCGCGGTGTCCAAAACATGGACAAAAAGGAAAAAGAAGACCGAGACGCCGGTAATTCGGTGCAGAACCCACGTCCACATGCCTTCGCCACCCCGATAAAGGGTGCCAATGGGGGTTGCTCGGAGCGAGAACCCTGGAGCTTCTACTGACACGACTGCCATCCCATCTGGTCTGTAAATTCTGTGAATAGTGCGTGCTCCTTAGAGGTGGGAGCGCGTCCTTAGGGGCAAGATTAGCCCTTCCCCCAACAATCAGCCCGGCGGATTCACAAACCGACAATGTGATCTTGGCCTCGCAAAAACGGTCAGGGGTTGAGGTGGGCAACAATGCCGAGCCGAAAAATTTGATGGCCGTAGGCTGCTCCCATGTCAGAGCAGCGATTGAGTGAATCAGGGTTTGAGATCAAGAAGGTCTACAACGCCTCAGATCTAGCCGAATTTGATGTAGCCACCGAATTGGCGGAGCCCGGCACTTTCCCCTATACGCG
>CANMNM010000120.1 GCA_947499275.1 Actinomycetota bacterium
AGCAGCGGAGTGGAAGGCAACTAAAAAACGTGAACGCGCCGCCCGGGAGAACTTAGCCTCTGCCGTGCGCATTCACGTGGATTCAGAGACTCTGTCAGAAAATAAAATCTCCACAATTACCGGGATTCCACGTATGACAATTCGAAAAATGATGGGAAAATTGTAGGACCATTTGGTCCCGAAGGATCGGTTGGCAGAGACGACTGAATCTGGTCCCTAATATTGGTTATGAACCAATGGAGGAATCACAGATGTCGATTGATCGCGAAAAACTTGCCGACCTACTAGATCGCGAACGTGCATTGCATCAATCACGCACCGCTGTTTCTCAAGGGTTGTATTTCGAGGCCGACAATCTTTTTGGTCGAGTCCCGATGACCTGGATGAATAAATGGGCCGGCGGTTATCCGCTTTATTTGAAGTCTGCTCGCGGAAACCGAATAGTTGATGCGGATGACAATGAATATGTTGACTTCTCTTTAGGCGACACCGGAGCAATGGCTGGGCACTCGCCGGAGGCAACAGTTGCCGCGGTAAACAATCGCATTGGAGTCGAAGGTGGAATCACAACAATGATGCCGAATGCGGACGCCCAGTGGGTGGCCGCCGAACTTACGCGCCGATTTGGTCTACCTCTCTGGTCATTTAGTTTGACGGCCACTGATGCAAATCGTTGGGCATTACGCATTGCCCGTCAGATCACCGGAAAAGACAAAGTCTTGGCGTTCTCATACTGCTATCACGGCGCCGTAGACGAAACATTAGTGAGAAGCGGACCCAACGGTGAAGCAATCCTGCGAGAGGGAAATGTTGGTCCGGCTGTTCCCATCGCGGAAACAACTCGCGTCGCGGAATTTAATGACTTGGAATCTGTTGAACGCGCACTTGCCCACGGTGATGTAGCAATCCTGATCACTGAACCAGCGTTGACCAATATTGGAATCGTGTTGCCCGAGCCCGGATTTATGGCTGGCATACGTCAATTGTGCACCCAATATGGCGCATTACTTTTAATTGATGAAACCCACACGATTTCAGCTGGGTGGGGTGGTTGTACTAAAGCATGGGATTTGCAGCCTGACATTCTTGTTATTGGGAAAAGTATTGGTGGGGGAATTCCTAGTGGTGCTTATGGGTTAAGCCAAGAAGTCGCTGACGCAATCAATGCAGCAGAGGACTCGGACCTAGTTGACGTGGGTGGCGTTGGTGGAACACTTGCAGGAAATGTTTTGAGCACGGCAGCCATGCGTGCCACTTTGGATCAGGTATTGACCCCCGCTGCATTCGAGCACATGATTGAGTTGGCAACCACCTTTCGCCAAGGTGTCGAAGGGGTCCTGAAGCGATACGAAGCTCCTTGGTCCATTGCTCAACTTGGTGCACGAGCTGAATACCGATTTGTTTCACCCGGACCTCGGACGGGAACTGAATCCGCTGCGGCCTATGACGCCGATATTGAAGAGTATTTACATCTATACATGAGCAATCGAGGATTATTGCTTACTCCGTTTCACAACATGGCACTCATGTGTCCGACAACAAGTTTCGCTGATGTGGAACTTCACACGGAATTATTTGATGCAGCAGTTAGCAAATTGGTCTCGTGACAGATCTGTTAAAAGGTAAAGGCCGGTGTGATCATCACACCGGCCTTCACCATTAAGAGTCCGTGTTACTGCTTGAGAAGTACCGGCCCCTCGGTGCGTACCTTGCCGTTGGCAGGTATTGCTGAGCACTTCCCATCGAGTTGGCACATTTGCTTGTATTGCTTCTTTGCCGTGAATGTCTTAGTGCCAGTCTCGGAATAGACGATCTGATTGATCCCGTTTTGTGCACTGAACTTGCAGGTCACTTTCCGGTTCACTTCACGACAACCTTGGTAAGTGGTACCAACAATCCAATCCTGCAAGGTGTCCATGGCGAGCGCGCCTGCAGCACCCTCGTTGTATTGAATTCCCCATAGGTCGTTGTATGGACCCCACTGGTACATGTAGACACGGGAGATACCTAGACGGAGTGCATCAAGGTAGGTGATCGCGGTCCAGTCGGCTGCTTTTGATCCTTCAATATCCTGCTCGGGATTTTGTGGCCCCGGACCGCCGAGACCGTAGTTGTTTTCGGTATCCCACAGCGGCAAGTTAGGTGCACCTGCTGCTTTGAGGAAGTCAATCCAGCTATTAGCGAGTACCTGGCGGTCATTCGGATCACCTAAAGATGCTGGGTAGGTGTGCGCTGCCCAAACATCTACCGGCCATCCAAGGGCCTTAAGTTCCCGAAGGTATGCGGGATAGAACTTCTTGAATGGTCCACCAAGGCGGGTGCCGGTGCTGGGCGCCACAATCGTTGCACTGGGGTCGATCCCTTTAATAATGTCATAGGCGCGCTTGGTTAAATCGGCCAATTGCGCTGGGGTTCCCGTGAAAAAGGTGGACAAGTTTGCCTCATTCCACGGCTGGTAAATCTTGATCTTTCCTTTGTAACGAGTGGCTACGGCGCGAACCCAGTTGTCCCAATCCGCCATATTTGTTGGGACGCCAGAAGCATCGGGTGCGGGAAGGGCAGTGGGGTTGCGCTGGCTAGTGGCCCAAGCGGGGGTACCGGACAGAACCATGAGGATGTCCGTCATGCCATTTTTATTGGCATTTGCAACCGAGTTATCGAGTGCGGTCCAATTAAAAACACCTTTGGAAGTCTCAATATTGGCCCAAGCGGTTGCATTGTCCCAGAGCCTGATGGACCCAAAATCAATGTTGGGCCAGACGCCATTCTGAGCATCTTTTACGTGCAGCCCAAATAAGGAGTCGTTAATTACCGTGCCTTTGAGGTTGTTGGCAGGGTTCCCAATCGGTGCGGCCTGAGCGGGCGTAGCCAGCGGGATAACAAGGGCTCCAGCAATGAGGCAAGCGAGTAGATTTCGAGTTCGTGTGCGCATGTCTCTAGTCTGTCATGGAACAACACAAGCAGGTGGCAGGGGTGTTGGTTACCCCAAACGACTAAGGGCTACCACCGTGACGTCATCAGCGTGCCAACGTGGGGAAATCTCACGAATATGGGCTACAAGCCGTTCCACTATTTCTGCTGGGTTTTGTCTTACGGGTGCATCAAGGCCCCGCAAAATTCGAATAATTGCTTGGGTTTCCTCGGTAGAGCTGTGCGCACCTTGTCCTTCAAGGAAACCATCAGTTACCCCAAGGACGAGATCCCCCGGGGTAAACGGATGAGTGCGGACTTCCCATTCACCACCAAGTGAGGAGATGAGGGGACCGGTTGTCTCCAGATTGAATAGTTCTTTGTCGTGAGTGATTCCAATACCTGGTGGGTGACCGGCGTTGAGCCAGTGCAATTCATTTGCTTTAACGTCAACCAAGATCAACAACACGGTCACGAATGCTTCATCGTTCTTCGTTGATTCAGCTGCAAGTTCGACGGCCTCGGTCATGGCGAGTCCCTTTGATAGTGCCGTGCGAATAATTGCTCGGATACGCAGAGCCACCACGCTAGCGCCAGGTCCGTGGCCTGAAACGTCGGCAATCATTAAAGCAACTTGAGTGTCACTCAAGGGGATGTAGTCCCAGTAATCACCGGCAAGTACGCCTTCAGCAGTTGCTGCCAGTCCTGCGATTGCAATACCTGGGCAGTGCAATGAACTATTGACCTGCATCTCACTCCTGATTGCGGCAACAAGAGGAGCGTCCTGGGTCAATCCTTTCCGAGCAGCCGATGCCTCATCAATCTCGCTAACAAGTTGACGTCGCAGTGACTCCGCATCCTTAGCCAGTGATGCCAACTCAGGTGGACCCACTGGTTCAATCGGATGAGTGTGCATTGGGTCACGCGTTGAAAGCTGCAGGTCCTTTCGAATATCCATGAGTGGGAAAACTACCCAACGCTGGAAGTAGATAAAGTAAGAAACAAAACCGGCAACGAGTAATAGTCCGCCGAAAATCAGGAGAAATCCAAGTGTTCGGGCGCCTCCTGCAAGTTCGTCACTTGCCTGTGTTCGCTGAACCTCAATTTCATTTTGTAGCGCTGTTGTTGCTGCAATCATTGAATCAAATGTTGCCCATGCGCGTGCTTTATTAGTGCTGCGCGCAGCTTTCGGTTGTCTCCCGTCTGCCATGGCATCTAGCGTTGGTTCGGCATCAGCACTCATCCAGGCACGCTGCGCCGAGGCGGAGGATTCCACGAGGGCGGCGAGCTCGGGATAATCGGTTCCCAGGAGCTCAAAGAGATTGTCGGTCATGACATTTGTTGTCGAAATCGAACTTTGGTACCCAGCCAAAGGAGTTTCGTTCCCCGTGAGTACATAGTCGGATAGATCACCAGAGGCAGCAGTTTGCCCGAGCAGCAGTGAATTGGCCATCTGTGCTGCAGGCGACAGGAGGTCATTGAGTTTTGACTGTGCACTCGAAACAGAGACGAACGTTGTGATCACCAAAATGATTCCAAGGAGGATCACTCCGAGACCGGTGCCGGAGGCAATGAGTGCTCGCCTGCGTAAGGTCATAGAGCAAGTTTACTCAACACGGATATTAGAGACACGGATTTCACCGTTATGGGTCATAGGATTCCGGGGTGAGTAACAGAATCCCAAAAGCAACCTATGAAAAAGCACTTCTCAAACTCCAAGCGGAGCTGGTGACACTACAAGAGTGGACCAAGGTCGAAGGAAAGCGAATTGTGGTGATTTTTGAGGGACGTGATGCTGCGGGTAAAGGCTCCACAATTAAAAGGTTTACTCAGTATCTCAACCCGCGGCTTGCCCAAATTGTGGCTCTTCCAACTCCATCGGAGCGCGAAAAAGGTGAATGGTATTTCCAAAAGTACGTGAACCATCTTCCAACTCGTGGGGAAATTCGATTTTTCGATCGATCCTGGTACAACCGCGCCGGTGTTGAAAAGGTCATGG
>CANMNM010000121.1 GCA_947499275.1 Actinomycetota bacterium
ATCGCGTTAACTTTACCGTTTCTCGCGCAAAAATTCTTTTAGTAATTGAGACGATTCACTCACCAGGACGCCGGGAATTACTTCGACCTGGTGATTCATCCGTGGGTCACGAACGAGGTCCCACCGAGATCCAACGGCTCCGTATTCCTCATTCCATGCGCCGATCACCAGCCGCGGTATTCGAGACATGGTGATCGCCCCAGCACACATCGGACACGGTTCCAGGGTCACATACATTGTTGAATTGAGAATTCTCCAGTCATTCAATTTCGCTCCCGCTTCACGCAACGCCAGAATCTCTGCATGCGCGGTTGGATCTTTGAGTTGCTCGCGCGAATTCCCTGCCCGTGCAATCACTTCACCCTTGTCGGAAACAATCACTGCGCCGATAGGGATGTCACCTCGAGCACCTGCGAGCTTTGCTTGCTCCAAGGCTTCGCGCATAAACGCTTCGTTCACTTGTTAATGATCTTCTTCCATGCAAGCTCGGCGCCAATGCGCTTGAAGACCTCCGAGATTTGTTGATCTGGCTCGAGATCAGGGTTTTCGCAGATCATCGATAAATCTTCTGCTTTCAGGCCAAAGTTAGCCAAAATATTGAGGTCCCCAATAGCTTCATACTCTTCGAGATCATCTTCCTGCCACTGAAGATCGATTAGGTCAGCCGCATCTTCAGCGATATCCCAGTCCAGCAGCGCAATGCCGTCGCTGATGAGCGCTTCCGTCTTTCGAGGATCACTCCGCAACAAAATAAAGAACTCACCCGATACCCCAACTACCGCGTAAACGCCGCCTTCACCGGGGTACTGCCGACATAGATCCAACAGGTCATCAAGCACGATTGCCTGACGCGCGGGTACCTTAATTGCATTCCAGATCCCCTCTTCCCGCCACAAAATGGCACTGTAATCAAGGTCTTCGATACGTACCTGTTCTGTTGCCATGTCTTAATAGTGACATGAGGCCCACGGAGAATGCGACCTCTATCCATTATTCGCGGGTGAGCGCCGACATTGCACTAGTCTTGCCCGCATGCACACTCTTGTAATTGACCATCCACTCGTTGCCCACAAGATGTCGAGACTGCGCCGTGAGCAGACTTCATCGGCCACATTTCGCCTCCTGACCGAGGAACTGGTCACCCTGCTGGCCTATGAAGCAACGCGTGGACTGGAGGTGGGTGAAGTAGCAATCACAACGCCCGTTAGCCCCACAACCGGCCGGGAAATGTCTGAGCCCTTGCCACTGGTCGTACCCATCTTGCGGGCCGGGCTGGGAATGCTAAATGGCATGGTGCGACTCATGCCAACTGCTGAAGTTGGGTTCCTCGGACTCGTCCGCGATGAGGAGTCCTTAATCGCATCAATCTACGCGGATCGACTGCCCGCCGACATCGACAACCGCCAGGTCTTCGTCCTTGACCCGATGCTAGCTACCGGCGGAACTCTCATTGCAGCAATTGACATCCTGTTGGACCGCGGAGCGAAAGATGTCACTGCAATTTGTCTACTCGCTGCTCCCGAAGGCTTGGCGCGGCTTGAGAAGGCATACGGAGACAGGGCAGAAAACGTAACCCTCGTCATTGCAGGACTCGATGAACGACTCAACGAAAAGGGTTACATCGTTCCTGGGCTCGGTGACGCGGGTGACCGTCTTTACGGAACCGTTTAATACCCAGAGACTATTCGGGATTAGCGCAATTGGCTCGATCTAGCAGGTAGTACGTGTCCTGTTTCTCATTTCTTCTCCCGTCCTTTAACCTTTAACCGTGATGCTCTCCATGTTCGTTCTCTGGTTAATCGTCTTTACGGGGATTGCTCGTAAATGGAAGTGGACGCCCGGATTGGCTGTGCTGACCCTGGTCTGGACTCTCATCATTTTGCGCTTACATATGACCGACCCGATCCCGCTGAACTTTTAACCAAGATTTTCACGAGGAGCCGTCATGTCAGATAAGCAAACACTTACTATCGCCAGACTGATCAACATTGCGGCCCTTTTCGCACTACTCGGTGTGCTAGCAGGTTCACTGCACCTTCAGTTCGGTGCGGGCGAGCTGCCCTGCCCACTGTGTCTTGTTCAACGTTCGGCCATGATCGGCCTGGCCGTAGGTCCCGCGATGAACCTGCTCTGGGGCATGAGGGCCCGCCATTACGCCTTGAGCATTTTGGCTGCACTTGTCGGTGGGGCAGGGAGCGCCCGACAGATTCTGTTACACATTGCAACACCGGGTGATCCTGGATTCGGTCCAGCAGTCTTCGGTTTGCACCTCTACACGTGGGCTTTCATCACCTTCGTCATCGCGGTTGCCGGCTGCGCGGTCCTGTTGATGTGGAACCGACCATTTGACCTCGGTGATACGGGAGTGCTTGGCACACGGCATTGGCATCGAACATTAACCCTGTTCATCACTATCTGGGGCCTGTTGTGGCTTTTGGTTGATCTGCTCGTCATTGGATTCTCGATCATTCCGCAATGTGGATTGGGGATGTGCCCGGATGATCCGCCGCCGGGTGCCGATCTCGGAGATGTCATTGGTTGGGCTCTGGTCTTGGGACTCGGAGTCCTAGCCGCAGTTATCGCCTACTTTGTTGAGCGCCGAATGGGCGAAAACAAATCACTTGCGCAATAAGGTCGAGAGGTACCGGTCGAAGATTCCGGCAACTTCGCGTCCACCGGGGGTTTTCACTCCGTAAACGGGTGTACCAAATCCTTCAGCTTGAGTGACCGCAATGCGCTCGGGCATAAAGGGCTTGAGAATTGCAGCCTTCCCGTAAATAGTTCCCAACTCGTCCACGCGGTACTGGTGTTCCTCGGCAACTGAGCGCACTCGGTTAACCACGATTCCAGCAAGTTTCAGACCCGGGTTGACACTTTTGCGAATCTCTTCCACCTCTGCAACGGCCTTCTCGACTCCCTTGGTAGCAAAGTAGGAAGGCGTTGTAACGATGAGGGCAAAGTCAGAAGCGGCCAACGCCTCGCGGGTAAGCGCACCCAATGATGGTGGGCAATCAATCAAAACAAGATCGTAGCCTTCAAGTTGCTGCAATGCTTTCGCCAACCTTGGTTTGAATACTGCTCCCGGCTGCGTCCAAGAGTCGAATCGGATCACACTTGGGTGAGAAGCCAACACATCAACCTCACCCGGACCCATCTCCCAATCACAGGGTGTTAGCGCTGCCTCAATTTCTGCTCGGGTGGGGTGTTCAAGGACATTGGCGACCGATGTCTTGGATGGGTGTGCTCGCAAAATGGAGGTTGCATTGCCTTGGGGGTCAAGGTCAATCACGAGTGAGGCTAGGCCGCGGGCCGTTGCCGCCCCCGCCAGACCCAAAGTGACCGATGTTTTACCGACTCCACCTTTAAGGCTCACAACACTAATCACGGGCATACGGCATATCTTTCTGGGTTCCCCGGGCGAGCGCAACCCACCTTCACAATCTGGGTCACCCAAGCAATTGACCCTTTTGGGAGATTCTGGCCCCAGAAGGTAGTGTGAAACCATGCTTCCCGCCCTAGCCAAATACACCGTCGTCACAGCCTGTATCGGTTTGATCGCTGGAATAACCCTCATTGCATCCCCCCTTCCCAGTAGCCATGCCTCAGAGGCGGTCGCGGTCGGTAACTGCTTCGACTACAAGTCCAGTGGGACAAAGGACCAAGCGGCGAGTGCCCCGACCGTCGATTGCGCCACGCCACATACCGCTCAGACCTACTGGGTGGGCACATTGCCAGAGAATTTCGGGGTGCCTGGGAAGGCCACGGCAGCAAGCCGGCTCAAGGCGACCCAACCCTGCACGGTAAACAGCATCAATACCTTCGTAAATATTGTCGATCCAAAACTGCCGACTCGATTGCAAAGCGTCTCAATTTTTCCATCAAAAACACAATGGGGTGCGGGTCAGCGTTGGGTTCGCTGTGATGTTGTCTTTCGGGAAGGGAAAAACTACAAGCGACTGTCAACACCAATAGCAGAATTTGTTGCCGCCACCCCTGTAAGTCAACTAAATTTTTGTACATCGACAGTTCCTGGGAATAGAACAACGAGCGCCTACCCGTGCACGAATGTCAATAAAAACTGGATCATGATCCTCGAAAAAAACTTGGGAACAACTCCGACCAAAAAATTCCCGGGTGCGCGAACGGTGGAAAATCAAACAAAACGGATTTGTGAAAATGCGGCCAAGCCCTACGTCACATTAAAGAAGTACTACCCGTGGTGGGCAATTTGGCCAGATTCAGCCGGCTGGTCCCGCGGTGACAGGACAGCGCAGTGTTTCGTTCCTTATAGCGAATTTGTTAAGAACACCGTCAGTCAATAACGGGTCTCTTGGGGCCGATACCCCAAAAGATGTAATTCCAAAACCAGTCAGCCATTACCGAAACTCGGTTTCGACCTCCCGCAAGGTAGAACACATGCAGACCTAGCCACGCAAACCATGCGATCGTGCCGTGAAGCTTGATGCCGTTGGGCATTTCAACCACAGCCCGGCGTCGACCAATAGTCGCCATCTGGCCCTTGTCTTTATAACTGAATGGTCGTGGCTCTTCACCTTTGAGTATTTTTTCGATACTCGCCGCGACATAACGTCCCTGCTGCATAGCAACGGATGCGACCATGGGCAAAGGGCGATCGCCGGCGCCAACAACATGCGCCATGTCGCCTAACACCCAAACATTGGGTTGTATTCGAAGTGTGTCCGAGACAATGAGTCGATTAGATCGATCCGTTTCCCCCAACACATTCCACTCTGCCGGTGCCGCTACCCCGGCCGCCCAAATGATGGTTCCGGCAGGGAGAACCTCACCAGACTTAAGGTGAACGTCACCGGGATACATGCGGTCAACCGCACTGTCCACCATCACGTTC
>CANMNM010000122.1 GCA_947499275.1 Actinomycetota bacterium
ACTCCGTGATTTTGGTTTCTCCACCTGTGTGGGAATTGGTGGTGACCCCATCATTGGGACGACCCACATCGATGCACTCGAAGCATTTCAAAATGACCCCGATACCGACGCGATCGTGATGATCGGTGAAATTGGTGGCGACGCTGAAGAACGGGCCGCCGCCTACATCAAAGACCATGTGACTAAGCCGGTAGTGGGCTATGTTGCCGGTTTCACCGCACCTGAAGGAAAAACCATGGGTCATGCTGGTGCGATTGTCTCCGGTTCCTCGGGGACAGCTGCCGGTAAGCAGGAGGCGTTGGAAGCGGCCGGCGTTAAGGTGGGCCGCACACCAAGTGCGACCGCTGAGCTCATGCGCAAGATTCTGTCGTAGGGGGCTGTGCGCCTTGGCCCGAAAATGGTCAGGCGAAAGGTAGATTGTTCTCGTGAGTCAACAGGCACCGCCAGAGACGGTAAAACCTGCTGACGAAGTGAGTGAACCCGCGTCGGGTTCTCGAAGTGGGTTAAGCACAGCCAAGGATCGGTTAAAGGGTTTTACTAACACCGCCGCGTTGCCTGCTATCGCATGGTCAGTAATTTCGTGCGTTTCGGTGATCCTCGTAACGGTCGCTCTTGTTTGCGTGATTTTGTTGCCTACTCTGTTATTTAGTGGTGAGCGCCCGGCGAGCATTAAAGGATACCTAGATGCAATTACTTGGGGCTGGTTGTTGATCAATGGTGTTCCACCAAAATTGGGATCGGCGACCATCACCCTGATCCCTTGGGGACTTGCCATAATCCCGTGGGCATTGCTATTTCGCGCTGGTAGATCGTTTTCACTTCGCATTGACCAAGGAGCCCGTTGGCGGGTAATAGGTGGTGTGATCATGGTGATGATTTATGTGGGAGTGATCGTTGCAGCGGCCCATTTCACCACTTCGGTAAATGTGTCATTTGGTGCTGGGTGGGCGTTGATTGTGTCCGTGGCCATGGGTGCTAGCGCGGTGACGGTGGGGATTTTGCGTGGTGCTGGCGTTCAATTGGGTACAACAATCCCAACCCTGGCGATTTTTGTATTGCGACGGGGTTTTAGTGCGGTCGCCGCTCTCATGGGAATCGCCGCGATCACGTTGGCCTTACGCCTTCTCGTTAATTTTGGCGGGGCAATGGATTTGTTCGTGGGTCTGAATCCCGGTTGGAGCGGAATCCTGGCATTGCTGGCTTTGACAATCGGGTACCTTCCGGTGCTTCTGGTGTGGAGTGCCGCTTACGTAGTGGGCGCCGGTTTCAATATCGGACCCGACGTAATGGTCTCCCCATTTATTCCGGTTACCGCTCCCACTCAACTTCCACCGTTTCCGCCGTTAGTCGCGATCCCAGAAACTGCAGGAGCCTTGGTGTGGTTGCTTCCAGTGCTGGTCATTGTGATTGGTGTTTTGTGGGGCATTGGGATCTCAAAGGGCCTGGGCAAAGAAAGCGCAATGATTCGAATGGTGATCGGTTTCGGGGTGGCATTTGTGGCAGCGGTGGTCTTTTATGGCTTGGCCTTGATATCACTGGGCAATTTGGGAGATGTTCGTCTGGTTTCCTTGGGACCGGACCCATTGCTATCCGCATCACTATTGTGGATTTTGCTCTCGGTCGGAATTGCTCCCGCTTCTGGGTTGCCGGCCAAAACATTTATGCGAAAACGTCAAGCGAAAATTGTGATAGTCCCGGATGCTGAACCTGAGGAAGCACACCGCGGTCATGAATAGCGACATGGATGGGGTCCGATTCGGTGCCGCAGTGGGGTGGGCCCGCGTCGCCTTTACGAAAAACGCCATGACATTCATCGCGCTATCGGTTGTGGTCATGATCTTGCAATTCGGACAACAGTTTGTGTCCAATCCATTCACTGAGACATTTAGCCGCTGCATTGAAGTTGGTGGCGCTGCTGAAACTTTGGACTCAGTAGCAATGACGGCTTGTTTTGAGTCTGAGATGGGATCACTCCTGCTGGTTATTCTCTTGGCGGTGCTTTTTGTTGTAGCGTCTTTCTTAGCCACGGCAGGCGTTATCCGCGGTTCTCTCTATGTCACGCAAGGCCGAAAAATTGGGTTCGCTGACACATTTACCGGCCAATACTTTGGGGCATTTTCCTTGACCGTACTATTAATCATGATCACTTTTGTGGCAGGGCTTTTCCTTTTCGTCGTGCCGGCAATAATTGCTATGTTGTTATTTCAGTTCGCACCATTTTTTGCCCTGGATCGTGGTCTATCACCATTTCAAGCATTGAAATCAAGTATCCGATTGGTGCGTGTCAACTGGCCATTGGCGATTCTGGTCTTGCTATTTAGTGCAGCTGCCTATTTACTTTCGGGTTTGTTCTGGGGGATTCCCACCCTTCTGTTTTTGCCATTAGCCGCGTTGGTGACCGGGTACGTGTACCGAACACTTCAAGGCGAGATGGTTGATCCGGCCTCGTGAGTGCTCGTGTAGTCGTTTTAGCTTCGGGTGTGGGAAGACTTTTTGAGGCGCTTCTCGATGCAGGGTTAACACCCAGCGTGGTTGGGTTGGTAACAGATAAACCGGGTGCAAGGGCAGTTGAGGTTGCCGAGAGCCGTGGGATTCCGGTGCGAAAAATACCGCTGAATGATTTCGGTTCCCGTGATTTGTGGCAGAGCGAAATGCTGAGACAGGTGAAGGAATTGAACCCGGATTTGATTGTGGCAGCAGGGTTCATGCGAATTCTCAGCCCCATATTTGTTAATGCATTTCCCGGTCAAATAGTTAATGTGCACCCATCATTGTTGCCCTTATTTCCTGGTGCACATGCCGTGCGTGATGCCATGGAGGCTGGGGCCACGGTCACAGGGTGCACGATTCATTTCATTGATGAGGGAGTCGACACCGGAGAAATAATTGCTCAGGAGCAAGTAGAGGTAATCCCGGGTGAGAGTGAAGATGAGTTGAAAGAAAGAATAAGGAAGGTGGAATTCATTCTCCTTCCCCAAATTGTTGAACGACTATTGATCGAGCGTTTTGGTAAAGGGTTTCAATGACATTTCGGCCGATCAAACGGGCGTTGATTTCGGTGTACGACAAGACCGGAGTTGTCGATTTAGCTCAAGCCTTATCGCGCAATGGTATTGAAATAGTTTCTACCGGGAGTACCGCTGCAACCATCGAAGCAGCCGGCATACCGGTCACCCCAGTAGCTGCGGTCACAAATTTCCCAGAGTGTCTTGATGGACGGGTGAAGACACTTCACCCTGGTATCCATGCTGGTCTACTCGCTGACCTACGCAATCCTGATCATGTTTCTCAATTGGAAGCTCTCGAGATCAAGGCATTTGATTTGGTGGTTGTCAATCTTTATCCATTCAATGAGACAGTTGCTAGTGGCGCAAAAATTGATGACTGTGTCGAGCAGATCGATATTGGTGGGCCAGCCATGATTCGAGCGTCAGCAAAGAACTATGCCAATGTCGCGGTCGTAGTTTCCCCGGCCAATTACCCAGAGATTTTCGCGGCGCTTGAAGCCGGCGGGACCACACTTGTTCAGCGTGCACTGCTTTCTGCACACGCTTTTGCGCACACAGCAACCTATGACATTGCGGTTGCAACCTGGATGTCGAATGTGGTTGCCCCCGAAGAGAACGAATTTCCTCGATGGCGAGGGTCGGCCTGGATACGAAATGAGGTGCTCCGATACGGGGAGAACCCGCACCAGAGTGCCGCTTCCTATATCGGAATCGGTCAAGAGGCGGGAATTGCAAACTCAGTTCAGTTACACGGAAAACCCATGTCCTACAACAACTTTATCGACGCTGATGCGGCCCGCCGAGCCGCTTTTGATTTCTTGGAGCCATCTGTGGCGATTATTAAGCACGCAAATCCGTGCGGGATCGCATCTGGCGCTGACATTGAACAGGCGTATTTCAAGGCTCATGCCACCGATCCGGTCTCAGCCTTTGGCGGAGTGGTCGCTGCCAATCGCACGGTCACTGCGGAAATGGCAGAGTCGCTGTCGAAGGTTTTCACCGAAGTCGTAATTGCTCCTGATTTTGATGCGGATGCCTTAAGCATTTTGAAAGAAAAAGCTAATCTACGGATTCTGGTTTCACCTGGACCCCAACCAGGTCGAAGAGTGGAAGCACGCACGATTTCTGGAGGGTTACTCGTCCAAACTGTAGATACTGTGAACGACACCGGCGATAATCCAGCCAATTGGACATTGGTCAGTGGCGAGCCAGCATCTTATGAAATCATGCGTGACCTTGAGTTCGCTTGGAAAGCCTGCCGATCCGTGAAGTCGAATGGAATTCTGCTTGCAAAAGATCTGAGTGCCGTCGGAATCGGAATGGGTCAGGTCAACCGGGTTGACTCTGCGCATCTATCCGTGACTCGAGCTGGAGAACGGGCCGCTGGCTCGGTGGCCGCCTCTGATGCTTTCTTCCCATTTGCGGACGGGCTGCAGGTATTGCTGAATGCAGGAGTGAGCGCGGTGGTGCAACCTGGTGGTTCCGTTCGAGATGAAGAGGTTATCGCTGCAGCTCAAGCTGCGAGAGTCAGTATGTATTTCACAGGTACCCGCCATTTCTTTCACTAGTAAGGAACGCGGTTCAACCAGCGTAGGTGTTTTTCTTCCGATCGCGTTCATTGCGGGATCGCTGACAGCTTGGCACGCTCGGGCAAATGGTGAACTCGCCGTATTGGTGGGCAGCGGTCTTGAAGCAGCGGTCTGGAGTTTTGGCTCTGGCTTAATCATGCTGACAATTTTGTTGTTGGCCGATCAACGCATGCGAGTCGGTGTGAAAAAGGTTGTCAAGGGACTGCGTAACCATGATTTCCCACGCTGGTACATCTTGGGTGGCACACTCGGTGGGGCATTTGTTGGT
>CANMNM010000123.1 GCA_947499275.1 Actinomycetota bacterium
ACTGTAAGCATTTTGTGAAGGAATAGCAGTAAACATGTGGGATCCTTACGTCGAAGTTAACGTAATGAGCCAGACCGAGCGCCTGACTTTCCCACCAATCCCCTCGCAACTCATCAATTTCAGTTTTAGATTAACTCTTAGGAAGAAATGCGTCAATACTTAGCGTGTTTTGCGAAATGTCGTTTTCCAATGCCTTCCGCCTGCGACTTGCCACAAACTGGCTCAGTAAAACTATCAACAAAGCAATCACAAACACTAGGGTGGCCAAAGCATTAACCTGGACGGGGATTCCCCGTTGAGCGGCCCCCCAGATGTAAATCGGGAATGTTACGACGGTTCCTGCATTGAAGAAACTGATGATGAAATCATCGAATGAGAGCGAAAAGCCAAGCAGCGCCGCACCGGCGATGCCTGGAGCCACGAGCGGGAGGGTGACGTAACGAAATGCAGCCCGTGGTCCGGCGTAGAGATCACGGGCGGCCTCCTCGAGCCGTGGGTCCATTCCCTGTAGACGAGCTTTCACTGTCACCACAACAAAGGAAATCGTGAACATAATGTGTGCGATAACGATGGTGAGTTCACCCAGTGGGAAACGCAAGTTGAGAAATAAAGCGAGAAGGCTGGCTCCCATGACTACTTCTGGCGTGGTCATGGGAAGAAAAATGAGGAGATTCGTTGATGAACGTCCGCGGAACCGGTAACGAACGAGGGCAAACGCAATCATGGTTCCCAACACCGTAGCGATCAGGGTCGAAACTATGCCAATCCGAATACTGATCATGAATGAATCGCAAACCCCTGGCACACCACAAATATTGGTCCAACCATCCAATGAAAACGTATTCCAACTGGTGTTGTACTTACCCTCAGGTTTATTAAAACTCAACACGGCAACGACAGCGATGGGAATGAATAGATAAACCAAAACCATGACTGCAATAACACCAAGCAAGTGACGACGAATCCAGCGCATTAAACCAAATCCTCCGTTCCGGCTCTACGAATATAGGTGAATACCAACACCAGGATCGCCGCCATCAATACAAATGACAGTGCACTTGCCGTGGGGTAATCACGGAACTCAATGAAATTGGTCTGAATTACGTTACCGATCATGCGGTTTTGGGTAGAACCCAATAATTCAGCGTTGATGTAGTCACCCGCTGCGGGAATGAAGGTCAACAAAGTTCCGGCAACTACTCCCGGCAGAGAAAGCGGCCAGGTGACTTTGCGGAATGTTGTAAATGCAGAGGCATAGAGGTCGTTGGACGCCTCCATCAGGCGTGGATCAATTTTCTCAAGGGCCGCGTACAGGGGCAAGATCATAAATGGCAAAAAGTTGTACGTGAGTCCGGCGACGACGGCATATCCCGTGTTTAGGATTCGATCATCGGGTAACAAATTTAAAAAATTAAAAAATGATGTGATGAACCCTTCGTCCGCGAGGATTGTTTTCCAGGCGTAGGTTCGCAACAGAAAAGATGCAAATGAGGGTGCGATAACAAGTACCAGCATGAGTGCACGCCAACGACCAGCTTTGAAAGCAATGAAATACGCCAGTGGGTAGGCAATGAGAAGCGCGAACCCTGTAGCAATTCCAGCATAAACAAATGAACGAAGGAATTGAGGCCAGTATTCCAATAATGCATCCGAGTAGTTACTAATTTGAAAAGCTGGAACGTACTGCCCCGATTGTCCCTCAACCGGGGCTTGCAAACTGGTCAAGAACAACGTAACAAACGGAATAGCAAAAAAGATTGCCAACCAAGTCATGCCAGGAAGCAAAAGGAAATAACCAGTTCGAGACTTTCTCTGAGCAACCACAACACCCGTGGTTTTTGTTGAAGGGAGGACCGCGGCCACGTTTAGGCTCCTGCTGCCATCGCCTGCGCTGTGGTTGCCAAGAGGGTTTCCCCACCGGCAAGCCCGAAGGTGTGCTCGGGTGCCCAGTGAACCAACACTCGATCCCCCACACTGGACCGGTCTCCCACGATCACATTCTGCTCAAATACCGTGATGTTTTGGGCCCACGGCAGCGTAATTAAATACTGAGTCGACACACCTGCATAAGAAACGTCAACAACTGTTCCCTCAAAGGAGTTGTTACCGACCGGAATTTTCTCGCCATCATAAAGATCAAGAACGGTCATTTTTTCTGGACGAATACCCACAATTATTTCGTCGCCCGTTGCCGAGTTGCGCTGCACTGGAACTAAGAACTTGATTCCATTGGACATCACTTCAATCATGTTTGAATCACTTGACATGCGAGTGCCTGCAAATAAATTGGACTGCCCCAAGAAGTTCGCAACGAAAACAGTCTTCGGCAATTCATAGATCGACGCTGGGTCACCAAGTTGTTCAATCCGACCTGCGTTCATCACGGCGATTGTGTCGGCCATTGTCATGGCCTCTTCCTGATCATGGGTCACGTGAACAAATGTCGTGCCCACTTCGGTTTGAATCCGCTTCAATTCAATTTGCATCTGTCGGCGCAACTTGAGGTCCAGAGCCCCCAAAGGTTCATCAAGGAGAAGAACATCGGGTTCATTGATGAGTGCTCGCGCAACCGCAACGCGTTGTTGTTGCCCGCCGGAGAGCTGGGTTGGTTTGCGCCGTGCCATGGGTGCAAGTTCCACAAGTTCCAACATTGCGTTTACCGCAGGCTCAACATTTTTGATACCGCGACGACGCAGTCCGAAGGCGACATTTTCGAAGATATCCAGATGCGGGAATAGTGCATATGACTGGAAAACTGTGTTGACCGGTCGTTGAAAAGCGCGTAATGAGGTTATGTCGTTTTCGCCGATCGAGATCCGCCCTGACGTTGGATCCTCTAGCCCTGCAACCATGCGCAACGTCGTTGTCTTACCGCATCCCGAAGCACCCAAAAGTGCAAAGAATGAGCCCGCCGGGATGGTTAACGTGAGGTCGTCAACGGCAGGAACCTCACCGAACATCTTGGTTAGATTTGATAAATGCAGATCCTCAACATTGCGTTCTCGACCGTGAACCACTCGACACCCCTTTACGGTGAATACTTACTAAAAATCGAGGGGATCGAAAGTTCTCGATCCCCTCGACCAAAATTAGTTTCCGGTTGCCTTTTGGAATAGACGCTCATAAGCCTCGTTTTGCTCGCGCGTAAGTTCCATGAAAACGTACGTTGAATCAAGCACCGCAGCCGATGGGAAAATCCACTCACTTGTTGCCAGCGCTGGGTCGATTTTCTCCATGGCGGCCTGCGCGCCCTCAACAGGACACAGGTAGTTGACCCAAGAAGCCACCTGAGCTGCTACTTCCGGGTCGTAGTAGTAGTTCATGACCTTCTCGGCATTCTTCTTATGTTGGGCCAGAGAAGGAATCAACATATTGTCAGTCCACAACGTGCCACCGCTCTCGGGCAGACTAAATCCGAAATCTTCGCCGAGTGCGATCACGTCACCGGACCAGCCAATAACAGCGATGACATCGCGGCTATCCATGGCCGCGATGTAGTCATTGCCGGTCACCTGTCGGATTTGGCCGCTGTCTACCTGCTTGGTCAGGGCCTCAATTGCTTCTTCGAATTGGGCGTCTGTGAACTCAGAAGGGTTGTAGCCCAACCATCCGAGGATGCAGCCCATGGTGTCCCGCATTTCTGATAGAACTGTGATTCGTCCCTTCAACGCAGGGTCAAAGAGCTCGTCCAGGGATGTGAGGGATTCCTTACCCGTGGCTGCCTTTAAATCAGGAATGTTGTAACCCAGCCCGGCAAAGCCAGATTGCCACGGCAAGGAATAGCTGCGGTCGATGTCAAATTGAACGGCAGCAAGGCGAGGGATCAGATTCACTGAATTGGGGATGGCCGCCTTGTCCAATTTTTGGGCGTATCCGCTTTGGATCCACTGCGCCGCCATCCAGTCGGTGAGGACAACAATGTCTCGGCCAATATCTCGACCTTGTTCAAGTTGGGTGCGTACTTTGGCAAAAAACTCATTATTGTCATTTACATCTTCGGTGTAGGTGACATCGATTCCGGTCGAAGAAATAAACTCTTCAAGAGTCGGGTAAGTACCGGTCTCTTCATCGACATCCATATATGAAGGCCAGTTGGACCAATTAAGCTTCATTTCTGTATCGGATAGGTCCTCAGCGGCCGAAGCTTGCGTGGATCCCCCCGAACTCGTGCCACATGCGGTCGCGAGCATTGCCGCTCCACCAATCCCGGCGGCCTGAAGCAGCCTGCGGCGTGAGACTGACGATCGCATGCCTTGGGCGATGGCTGCAATTGCCTCTGGATGATGTGAATTCATGAGTTTCCTTTCCCAACGATGCCTTCATGTATGCGATAGGGAAAGTCTATCTTGATTCACCTCGGGTATACCTCGTCTTGACACAATTGTGTTAAATATTCAACGGGTATCGGGGAGTCATTTCCAACTCCGAGCACATCACAGTTGGGTAACGAGATGGTGATGTTTTGTGTGTAAGCAGGTAAGTCAATAAACTGATATGAATAGAAATTGATTCCAATCCTGGCATGTTGGACCCATTGAAATGGAGTAGTAAATGAGCATTGTGCGGGCTGCATTAGTTCAGACAGACTGGACCGGCGATAAAGAGTCCATGATTGTCAAGCACGAGCAGTACGCCCGAGAGGCAGCCGCGGCCGGGGCGAAAGTAATCTGCTTCCAGGAGCTTTTTTATGGTCCATATTTTTGCCAAGTCCAGGATGCCGATTTTTACGCCTACGCTGAAGCGATCCCCGGTCCCGTCACAGAACGTTTTCAGGCGCTGGCTCGCGAACTCGAGATGGTCATGGTGCTGCCAATGTATGAAGACGCGGGACCAGGCTTCCTGTACAACACTGCGGCTGTCAT
>CANMNM010000124.1 GCA_947499275.1 Actinomycetota bacterium
GACGAAAACACCCACCAGTGCCGATCCTTTTGGAACGTCAACTCCCAGAACTGTTGCCGACATCCCGTCAAGTGGCGCACTTTCCACCTCAAGCTCCCGCAACTGTTCGGGTAAACATACGCCAATTTTGCGACCGAGGATTGCGATAACTGGCGTTTGAAAAAGAAGCAAGAGAAATACAACAATTAACGTTGCATCAAAAATCAATTCAGCTCCGGGAACACCGAATCCCAATGGAATCGCGGCAAACACGATTGGTACTGCTCCACGTAATCCTGCTATCGAAACAAAAGCAATAACTCTCGTTCCCATGCGAAATGGTGCGAGTGAAACGATCGCAGCAAGAGGCCGGGCAAAAAATATCAACAGCACTATGGCTCCTAAGGCGAGCGGAATCGCTTTGGGTAAGCGCCCAACATCAGCCAGCAGTCCCAGCATCACAAAAAGACCTATTTCGGCGATCCACGAGAGCCCATCAGAGAATCCCAGAATGGATCGTCGATGCGGGAGTTTTTTTGCTGAACCGATCAAAATTGCTGAGATGTATACGGCCATGAAGCCCGATGCGTGCAGAACGGACGCTGCTCCATAGGAAAACACGATAAGTGCCAACGCTGCAATCGGATACAAACCGACCCCTGGCAGCGCCAATCGAGGTAACACAAACCGACCGAGATATCCGACGGCGATTCCAATAATTGCGCCACCGATAATTTCAGCAACAACCAAGATAGGAATCAACCACGCAGCCGTTTCTCCCCATGATCCACTTGCAACGATACTGACGATGACGACTACGGGTGCATCATTAAATCCAGCTTCGGCTTCGAGCAAGGTCCGGACTTTACTGTTAACTCGCATTCGGCCAAGAAGTGAAAAAACTGCTGCAGCATCCGTTGCTGCCAGCACGGTGCCTAAAAGGACTGCAAGTTGTGGATCAAAATCAAAGATTAAAATAAGTGGTAAGGCGACCACGCCAATACTGACGGCAATGCCAACCGAGGCCAACGCCAGCGAAGGACCGAGCACGGGACGTAACTGGTCAACTTTGGTCGTCAGTCCACCATTAGCCAAAATCAGGACCAAAGCCGAATATCCCAGGACAGTTGCAAGGGTTGCGTCATCAAAGTAAAGGGCGGGGACTGTTGCTCCAAGCACCAAACCAAGAAACAGGTACAAAAGCAGACCGGGAACACCTAATTTTGCTGCAAAACGAACTGAAAAGATTGCGATCAGAACGATGAGCGCACCCAAAAAAGTGCCCATGGCGAGTTCTTCAAGCCCCATGTACACACCTCCTAGAGCTCTTGATCGAACCGTCCTTAGGCAAAGGTATCTGGCTCGATGGGTTGATCCGACAGGTGAGATTGCCAATATGTGCAAAATATGTGGAGGCAATAGAGTGCTCTCGTGAGTAAAGAGGTCCCGGGTGAAACACCTGCTGCGGATATCCGCCCGCAAATACAGGCTTGTCTTGACCAATTTTTGACCGGACAGAAACCAATTCTTGAGGAAATTGGGCCCGAAACGCTCCCTCTGTGGGAGAGCGCCAAAACCCTGCTCAATGGCGGCAAGCGCCTTCGTCCACTCTTTTGCTACTGGGGTTGGGGCGCAGCTTTCGGGGATCCGAGCCAGCGCGACTCAGTGATCACTGCAGCTAGTTCCCTCGAATTTCTGCAAGCATGCGCCCTCATCCATGACGACGTCATGGATGGCTCCGATACGCGTCGAGGGCTTCCCGCGGCCCACCGCCAATTTGCCAGTATGCACCGCGGTAGTCAGTGGCTGGGAATCCCAGATCGTTTCGGTGAGGGTGCAGCAATTCTGCTCGGGGATCTGTGTCTGTCGTGGGCTGACCAACTTCTTCTGACAAGTGGCCTTCCCCCAGAGAATCTCAATGCCGCCAAGTCCGTGTATGACGAAATGCGTACCGAGCTCATGGCTGGGCAATACTTGGACCTACTCGAGCAGGCACGGGGTGGTGGGTCCGTGGAACGGGCACTACGAGTGGTTCGTTACAAGTCGGCAAAGTACACAATTGAGCGACCGCTGCACATTGGCGCAGCACTTGCCCTCGCCCCGCAGGAGGTGTTTGACGCCTATACCGGTTACGGACTCCCTCTTGGTGAAGCTTTCCAGCTACGCGACGACATTCTCGGTGTTTTTGGCGACCCGGAAGTTACCGGGAAGCCCGCAGGTGACGACTTGCGTGAAGGGAAACGCACGGTGCTCATCGCAATTGCAACAGAACGAGCCAATCCGCATCAGCTCAAGTCATTGCATGAACTTTTAGGTGACGAACACCTAACCCTTGCCGGTGTCGAAACCCTGCGGGAAATTATTCGCGATACCGGTTCCCTCGATTACACCGAAAATTTGATTTCTCAATTACTGGAAGAGTCTTTGACTGCTCTAAACACCGCACCCCTTGACCCGGCGGCAGTGTCCGCACTTACCGATCTTGCCCACAAATCCGTTCAAAGGAGCCTATAAACACATGTCGAACTCACTGATTAGTCGGCTACTTCCCACCCAGCGCACAGTTTCCGGCCCAACCGACAACGTGATCGTTGTGGGAGCAGGCCTAGCCGGCCTTTCAGCAGCAATGCGCTTGGCGGGTGCGGGACGCACCGTCACAATTTTAGAACGCGAGGCCATTCCTGGTGGTCGTGCCGGTCGCATCGAGATGAAAACTGAGAGTGGCACTTACCACGCCGACACAGGACCAACTGTTTTAACAATGCCTGACCTAATTGCTGACTGTTTCGATGCTCTGGGTGAGAACATGGACGACTGGATCACACTCGAACCTGTCGCACCCCTATATCGCGCTTTTTATGCTGATGGATCAATCCTTAACGTCCACAGTGACGTAGACCAAATGGCCCAGGAGATTTCCGAGGTCATCAGCGATGAAGAAGCCCAAGGCTTTCGCAAATATGTTGACTTTGTCTCAAAACTCTACAAATACGAGATGAAGGATTTCATCGATCGAAATATTGATTCACCCCTCGACCTGCTCACGCCTGATCTGGCAAAACTTGTCGCAATTGGTGGTTTTCGTAAGCTCGCGCCAAAGGTTCGGGACTATATGAAGGATCCACGCACTGAGCGCGTGTATTCATTCCAAGCGATGTATGCAGGACTCTCCCCCTATGACGCCCTCGCAATCTACGCCGTGATCGCCTACATGGATTCGGTGGCCGGCGTATTCTTCCCCAAAGGGGGCATGCATTCAGTTCCGAAAGGGATGGCTGCTGCATTGGAGAAGCACGGCGTGAGCATCAAATACAACACGACCGTGGAATCGGTCGTACACAGCGGCGGCCGCGCCTCTGGTGTGCTGACTACAGATGGTGAATTTATGGAGGCCGACGTTGTCGTTCTCAATCCAGACCTTCCTGTTGCTTACCGGGAACTTCTCGGCACGGAGCCGTGGTCGGTAAAGCGGCTCAACTACTCCCCATCATGCTTTTTAATGCTCGCCGGCTCCACCCAGCACTATTCAAAAATTGCTCATCACAATATTCACTTTGGTCGATCGTGGAAAAATGTTTTCACCGAGTTGATCGATGAAAAGAAACTCATGACCGACCCCAGTATCTTGGTCACCAATCCCAGTTTCTCTGATCCAAGTTTGGCCCCCGAAGGTAAGGAGCTCTACTACATTCTTTTCCCCACTCCCAACCTTGATGCGTCAATTGACTGGAAAGAAATCGGCCCGCGTTACCGAGATGAGTGCTACAAGGTTCTCGAGGAACGAGGCTATGTGGGCTTGCGGGATTCAATAGAGATTGACAACATCACTACACCACAGGACTGGGCCGACCGCGGAATGGAACGCGGTGCACCATTTGCTGCTGCACATTCATTTGGTCAAACCGGCCCATTTCGTCCCGGCAACATGTGGGGCGAAAACGTAGTGTTTACCGGTTCAGGCACGCAGCCTGGTGTCGGTGTCCCCATGGTCCTGATCTCAGGGCGATTGGCCGCAGAACGCATTACGGGCAAAGACCACAATTACAAGTCCCGGGCAACTAGGTGAATCGACTGCACGCAAAGGAATACAAAGAAGCGGGGATCACTGATCCGGATCTCATTGCTTCCTACGAAGTATGCCGAGAACTCAATGCATCACACGGGAAAACGTATTACCTTGCAACACTTTTGCTCCCCCCTGGCAAAAGACCCTACGTTCACGCACTCTACGGATTCGCTCGATACGCCGACGAAATTGTTGACGACCTCGATTCAACATTAAGCGACCAGGAAAAAGCTGATTGGCTAAAAACATGGGGTGAGGCATTTATGGCCGACGTCCAAAGCGGTGAATCAAATGACCCTGTATGCCGCGCAGTAGTTCACACCGTTCGACGCTGGGAAATTCCACTGGATCTCTTCGACGCCTTTTTGCATTCAATGACAATGGATCTCACCGTTACCGAATACCAGACATTTGATGATCTCTATGAGTACGTCTATGGCTCGGCCGCTGTTATTGGGTTGCAGATGCTCCCCATTTTGGAGCCCACCGATCCACAGGCCTATGAATACGCGAAGGATCTCGGGGTTGCTTTTCAGCTTGCGAACTTCATCCGTGATGTGAATGAAGACCTTGACCGCGGCCGCGTCTACCTACCCCTTGACGAACTTGAAAGATTCGGCGTCACCCGGGCAGATTTAGAACAACGAGAACTCACCGAAAATATCAAAGCGGCCCTTCGCCACCAAATCGATCGGGTGCGCCGACTCGATGAGCAATCACGCGCTGGAATCGAAATGCTGCACCCCTCCTCACGCGACTGCATCAACGCTGCCCGAATCTTGTACTGCGG
>CANMNM010000125.1 GCA_947499275.1 Actinomycetota bacterium
TCCTTAAATCCGGGTAACACGGGACTCGATCCAACATATGCAAGACTAGATGAGTGACCGATCCCACCGCGACCCCTGCTTGGAAAGCGCTCGAGATTCACAGCGCCATCATTGCTCGAATTCGAGTATTAGTCGACCAGGACCGAAGTGAATTTCGTAACTCGGTTGCAGGCGTTGAGGTTGATTTCAGTCGGCAACGGGTTGATTCCACCGTATGGGCAGGCCTCAAGGCGCTTGTAGAGCAATGCGATGTTGCTAATTTGCGTGATCACATGCTGACCGGATCTCATATCAATACGACAGAGAATCGCGCCGTATTACACACAGCGCTGCGCCTACCCCGTGAATCGGCGTTAATCGTTGACGGGGTGGACATCGTCAATCAGATTCACACGGTTTTGGATCAGATGGCGGTACTGGCAGAGCACGTCAGGGATGGAACATGGAAAGGTTTTTCAGGTCGACGAATTACATCTGTGGTGAATATTGGAATTGGTGGTTCAGATCTTGGGCCCGCTATGGCCTATCGCGCACTACGCGCTTACAGCGATCGGTCTATCGCATTTCATTTTGTGTCAAATGTGGACCCGACGGATCTCACTGAGACCCTAAGACTCTGCGATCCTGAATCGACGCTTTTCATAATTGCATCAAAAACATTTACGACTACCGAAACAATGTCAAATGCACAGCAGGCGAGAAGTTGGGTTCAGGCGGCTTTTGAAACAGAGGCTAAAGGTGACGTTGTTTCGCGGCACTTTGTCGCTTTGTCAACGAATGCGCAAGCTGTAGCGAACTTTGGGATAGACCCCGCCAATATGTTCGGTTTTTGGGATTGGGTCGGAGGCCGTTATTCGATGGACTCAGCAATCGGTTTAAGTACCATGATCGCCATCGGTGCGGACCGGTTCCGTGAAATGCTGAATGGTTTCCACGCAGTAGATCTTAACTTCGCAAACGAACCTTGGGAAACAAATGTGCCCATGCAGATGGGCGCCCTAGCTGTCTGGAATAGAAACTTTCTCGAGATCGAAACAACCGCGGTCCTTCCCTATTCGCAGTACCTATCTCGCTTCCCGGCATACTTGCAGCAACTCACCATGGAGAGTAATGGCAAAAGTGTCCGCACTAATGGTGAGAGTGTGGGGTACAACACGGGAGCAATTTATTGGGGTGAACCCGGAACGAACGGGCAACATAGTTTTTATCAACTTCTTCATCAGGGAACGAGTGTGGTTGCCTGTGACATCATCGTGATAGCTCGAGCGCAACATGACTTGGGTGAGCAACAGGATGTACTTGTAGCCAATGCACTCGCACAGGCATCGGTTCTTTCACTAGGAATTAGTGCGGAACAATTAGCCAAAAGTGGTGTATCGGCGGATTTAATCCCGCACAAGGTTATGCCAGGAAATCGCCCTGTGAGCCTCATGCTTTGTCCGGAATTGAACCCGTACACACTCGGAGTGCTCGTTGCCCTTTACGAGCATTCCACTTTTGTTCAGGGTGCCATTTGGGGAATAAACTCATTTGATCAATGGGGCGTTGAGCTGGGGAAAAAAGTTGCAATAGGTATAGAAGATTCCTTTAGTGACACGACACTCTTGCGTAATTTCGATGCATCTACTGATTATTCGATAAATAGATACTTGCAACTACGCGAAAAGAATTAACTTTCGCGTCTTCGTAAGTAGCGTTCAAATTCTTTCGCTATCGCATCTCCTGACGCCTCGGGGAGTTCTGTGGTCTCTTGCTCTTCCTCAAGTTGCGCGACGTAGTCCGCAATGTCTTCGTCTTCCTGAGCGAGTTCATTAACCCCCGCCTCCCAGGCACGAGCATCTTCGGTCAGTTCGCCCAGGGGAATCGGGAGGTCAAGTAAGTCTTCAATTTTTGCAACCAAAGCCAAAGTTGCTTTGGGACACGGTGACTGACCAACATAGTGGGGAACAGACGCCCATAGGGACAAGCTTGGGATCCCGAACTGATCACAGGCTGCTGCTAGTGCTCCGACAATTCCGGTCGGGCCCTCGTAGGTTGATTTCGAGACATCAAGCTCGCTGATGAGCTGCGGGTCACTAGATGTCGCGGTGACAGGAACCGGCCTGGTGTGTGGGTTGTCTGACAGGAGTGCGCCCAAGGTCAAAACAAGTCCAGCATCAAGTTCGGCAGCAAGTGAAAGAATTTCCCTGATGAATTGCGGCCATTTCATATTGGGTTCAATTCCAGAGACCAAAATCACATCGCGTTTCAGTTCAGGGACACGGGCGGTATACACGCGGGTCCCCGGCCAAATGATTCCCCGATCACCGGATTCACTCACATAAGTGTGGGGGCGATTAACCTGATAATCATAATATTCTTCAGGATCAAGCTCGAGAAGTAACTCTGCTTTCCACGTTTCGCGTAGGTGTGTTATGACTCCGGATGCGCTCTCTGCAGCGTCATTCCATCCTTCGAAGGCGCACAACATAATTGGGTTATTTAGCACGGGAAGGTCGTCGTATTCGATCATGCCATTCCACTCTTCCCGCTGTAATCCGAGATTGATATCGATGGTAACTGAGTACTAGAAACTGCGTGTGAGATCAATTGCGAGACCTGATGGGGCCAGTACAGAGGAACGTCATGCACTGCACCGTACCAATGCTGCAGCGCAATGTTTAATTTATTGCGAACTTTTTCATCAACCTGGTTTCTCGCCCTCGCCCATCCGTCCATTGAACCAGTCTCGCTTGGGGTAAAGGGACCCCTTGCCATCAGGATCCAGGTAGGGACTGTGAGTGAATCCAAGTCGGCATCGGGGCTGTAGTCAAGAAAAGCCTCGAGAACAGCCATATGGCGGTCAAAGCCAATAGTTGTCACCCAACCGCCTTGCGGCGATGACACGTATGACCTGCCGATAGCGGACATGACCGAGCGCTGCTGATCTGCCAACAAGCTGCTGTGCTCCCCAAGATAGTGATCTTTTAACTCCTCTTCGGTGAACGGACCCAAAGGCGGTGTCAGCGCTTTTGTCAATTCGTTACGCGTGAGCGATCCAACTTCAAGCATGTTTGCAGGCGTGAAGGCCCCGCCATCGATGAGAACACAGCTATCGACGCGGAGTGGGTTTACCAGTTCTTGTGCGGCAATTTTGAGTGCGACAGAGGCGCCCCAGGAGTGGCCGACAACACACGCGTGATTGATTGACAGTTCGCCCATGAGATCAATGCAGTCTTGAGCCACCCGTGCGATGCGATAATCCGGTGACATTTCTCTGGACTCGCCGTGGCCGCGTAGATCAATGGACACGGTGCTGTAACGACTCCCAAGTGCGTCAATCACGGGGACCCAAAAATCAGATTGTTGGGAAAGTCCGTGTAACAGAATAATTGCGGGCAGGGTGGGATCGCTGCCTTGTGCGTAACGAAAAGCCAACCCGGAGGCGCTCACGGCAGGTGGCGCGCTCGCATAGTTCACTTGCTAACTCTTGCATTAGGGTGATGTGTGACCAAACCCAAGGCTCTCTTGCTTGATCTCGATGGAACATTGTTGGAATCCGAGAGGCTCTGGTTAACGGCGGAGCGGCGAGTAATGGACCAATATGGCTATTCGTGGACTCCGGCAGATCAGAAGCATTGCCTGGGCGGCCCTCTAGAACGAGTTGCCACTTACATGGAGGAAAGAACCAATGGCGCCGCGAGCTCCGCGGTAATTGGGGAGGAACTCTTAAGTGCAGTGTCTCAACTGTTCATAACCGAGGAAATCGAATGGCGGCCAGGGGCCCAAGACCTCGTTAAGCAGGCGCACCAGCTCCGCATACCAACCGTCATTGTGACGGCTACTTGGCGATCCGTATTGGATACGGTGATGGCGCGCATGACCGAGAGTGTGGGCAATTTCACCCATTCAATTGCAGGTGATGAAGTTCAGAACTCGAAACCGCACCCAGAGCCTTATCTCCAGGCCGCGATTAGTGTCGGCATCCCTATCGAAGAATGTCTCGTCATCGAGGATTCCCCTACCGGGACGATGTCCGCTGTGATCGCCGGTGCCAAAGTAATTGCAGTTGAACACCTGGCAACCATCGATGTTGAAGGTGTCGTGATCCTGAAAACCCTGGTTGGTCAGGACGTGGAGTCTCTATGGAAGCTCTTTAGCGGCTGATTCCAGTGCAGCTTTGAGGGATTCTTCAACGAGGGAACTCCCCGAAGTCCACAGGCTCTGATCGGGGATAGGTGGGGGAGTTCCACCGAATGCGGGGCAAATCGGCTTGAACGAACACCAGCCGCACAGCTTAGACGGGGTCGGCGGAAACGATTGCCGTTCCGCACTGTGCGAGATAGCGGCTCGCAGTGCCAAAATCTTTTTTTCGGTAACTTCTAGGTCATTCTGGTTCGGCTCGTATCTAAGAAACTGTCCATTGCCCAAATACATGAGCTGCAACATTCGTGGAATCTCGCCATTAATCCGCCACCAAGCTAAGCCATAGAAGCGCATCTGGAACATGGCTTTATCCGCGTATAAAGGAGACGGCGCTTTTCCACTTTTGTAGTCCACAATTCGGATATCACCGGATGGCGTTCGATCAACCCGATCGATGAATCCCCGAATCTCGAATCCTTCGTCAAGCTCAACGCTCATGGCGAGCTCCCGGGCATGTGGTTCAAGTCGATTGGGATCTTCCATCGCGAAATATGTCTCCAGGAGGGGCCGTACCGGTGTCAGAGTCTTCTCAACAATTTCCGGATCGATTGATTTCACAGCCTGTGAATCAATCGACTCACCGTAAATGAGCTCCGCCTCTGCTGGCTTGGTTTCGGCAAGGGCCTCGAGCGCCGACGT
>CANMNM010000126.1 GCA_947499275.1 Actinomycetota bacterium
AGGACCTGAATGATTTCAACGTCCTTGTCGCAGAGGACGCCGATGGCCGACTTAAGGTTTCCGGGATCATTGATTTTGGTGACACACTCGACAGCATCCGAGTGGCTGAGGTGGTCGTTGCCGGGGCCTACTCGATGCTTCGCCAGCCAGATCCGGTCGGCGCATTGGCTGCGGTGGTGGCCGGATTTAATTCGGTCGTCCCACTAACCGAACTTGAACGCTCAGTTATTTTTCCATTGGCGGCGGCTCGTTTGTGCCTTAACGCCTGCACCTGGACACAGCGGACGATGAATGATTCAGGCGCCTACGGGGTCTCGAGAATGTTATACACTTGGCCAGCAGTTCAACTGTTAGCGCCACTGGACCCGGCGCAGGCACTCGAGCGAATTGAGATCGCCTGCCAAGGTGCCGGACTAACCAATGACCACCAAAAGAACGGTCAACAGCGATGAGTCAAGGAAGGGCGCCAAAGGTGTTGGGCCGAGAAGTAATGTGGCAAGAGGTAGACCTGAGCCCATCGAGTGAAATATTTGACTCAGTGGCCTGGGACATTCCGCAGGATCTCCAAGCAAGCATCACCGCTTCCTTGGGCGATCGCATCAGCACTCCTGGGTTCACCCAGCACCTTTCCGCATGGATGCCACGAGCCGCCCAGCGCCGACCAGGGGCCGCCGAACCGAAAACTATTCAAGTCGGAACCGGGCTGATTGTTGCCGCAGGTGAGGCCGTTGTTACGCCGCTGCCTGGCACGGTTGTAGGACTGGATTCAGCGGGTGTAATCACAATTGCGCACGAAGGCGCGGCGTCGGCCGGTGCTAACGGGAAAATTTGGACCAGGTGGTTCGGGCTTGCAACCAGCCATGTTATTGGCTCCGTGCTTGAAGTTGGTGACACTATTGGCACTGTTGTTGGTTGGGATGACCAAACCTCAGGGGTTGGTCCGATCGTGTTTATCCAAGCTCTCACCGATCAAGAAACCGCTCTCACTGATGCGCAGGTTTTCATCTCGCCAAGTGAGCGCACCACTTGGAGTGAGAAGTGTATTGACCCAGCGGTTCTCTTAGGAATTGTTACCGAGTTTGCACCAGAGCAAAAGCTAACCGTGGATCAAGTTCTGACGGTTCGTGATCAGCGTCTAGCGAGATCACAGCGTGCCTACTTCAAGCGCCCGCCAAATCTAGTACGAAGTCGTGGGGTGTGGTTTTATGACGAGGACGCCCTGGGTTATCTGGATGTCATTAATAACGTCACACATGTTGGCCACGCGGAGCCGCGTGTTGTGGCGGCGGCCACCCGGCAACTTTCGAGGCTGAACACCAACAGCAGATTTATGTATGAAGGTATTGCCTCCTATGCCGCGCGCATTGTTGAGACATTGCCTAAGCCCCTCGAGGTTGTCTTCTTCGTTTGCACTGGCAGTGAGGCCAATGATTTGGCTTTGCGAATTTCACGGCAGATTACTGGGCGTGAAGATGTAGCCGTTATTGACGGTGCCTACCACGGCAATACAACAGCGGTAATGGGCGTAAGCCCGAATCGATATAAGGGCCCCGGCGGTCGCGGAACCCCAGCGACCACCCACGAACTCGAAACTCCCGATAGATTTCGCGGTTCATACAGGTATGACGATGAAGATGCGGGCTTGAAATATGCTGCTGACGCGGAAGCACTTTTTAAGCGCCTGGAAGCTGAAGGTAGACCACCGGCCGCATTCATCGCCGAGTCACTTATGGGTACAGCCGGCAATATTGTGCTTCCCCCTGGTTACCTAAGAGCCACCTTTGCCGCCGCGCGGGCCGTTGGTGCATTTTGTATCTCCGATGAAGTTCAGGTTGGGGTCGGCAGATTTGGCTCGCATTTTTGGGGGTTTGAAGCCCAAGGAGTTGTTCCTGACATTGTCACGATGGGTAAGCCACTCGGAAACGGGCATCCGATTGCCGCGTTGGTCACGACGCGTGAAATTGCCGATGCCTTTGATGACGGCGTCAAGTATTTCAACACCTTCGCTGGTAATCCTGCATCCTGTGCGATTGGGACCGCTGTACTTGACATAGTTCAAGGTGACGGGTTGCAGGAACGGGCACTAGAGGTCGGGAATTATCTGATTGCTGAGTTAACGGCCCTACGCGAGCTGCACCCAATAATTGGCGATGTCCGCGGCCATGGGCTCTACATGGGCGTGGAGTTAGTCACTGATCCGCTCTTGCGAACCCCTGCGACCGAGCAAGCAAAAGAGATTTGTGAAATTCTTAAGGACAATGGAGTGTTCAACTATCCCACCGGTAAATATGACAACGTGCTAAAAATTAAGCCCCCGATGGTTTTTGGAAAAGAGCATGCAGATATTTTCGTATCCACACTGGGTGCCGCGCTAACACAAATCGAATCTCGCTGACCTATACCTGGATCTAATTTATCTGCCCTAGATGAAAGTGAGCGAGCCATGGCCACCCAAATGATTGACATTAATGCTGACGCAGGTGAGAGTTTTGGCCGTTGGGTACTCGGATCGGATTCCGATGTCCTCCCTTGGGTGACAACAGTAAACATTGCTTGCGGGTTTCATGCCGGGGATCCAGCTAATATGCGCAAGTCTGTACAGCTAGCCCGGGAATTAGGGATAAATGTCGGAGCCCACCCCGGCTACCCAGACCTCTGGGGTTTTGGACGTCGGGCCATGGCCCTCAGTGATCAGTCGGTGCTCGATTACGTTGCATATCAAACCGGAGCCTTATTGGGGATTGCCAATGCGGAGGGTGTCCCGATGACCCATATGAAACCCCACGGATCTCTTTACGGACACATAGCAAGGTCACCCGAATTGGCCTTGGCGCTTAGCCGCGAACTGCAAAACATTCAGCCAGGGCTTGCGCTACTCACTTCGCCATTTGCCGGTGGTAAGGCAGTTAGGGCAGCTGGTTTACCGGTGATATTTGATGCTCCTGCCGATCTGGACTTTGAGGAAGACGGCACCCATGTAATCGAGCCCATACCTCAAGCAAAAGATCCGGATAAAGTTGCGGATCGCGCCGTGCAGTTGGCTACCGGGAAGGTCACTTCAGTGACCGGCGTAATAATTGATATGCCTACCGAATCCATTTGCGTTCACGGCGATCGCCCCAATGCTCCTGCAGTAGCCAAGGCCGTTCATGAACGATTAATTGCAGAGGGCTATGTAATTTCGTCAGCTTTTATCCGCTAACTCGGTTTCTGAGTAGAACTCCAGAAGGAGGGTTTCAATGAAGTTCGGTCTTTCATTTAGCGTTGTCGTGCCACCTGATGGCCCACTGAGTTGGTCGCAGGTGGCACAAGACATGGTGAGGTTGGCTCCTGAAGTTGAGGCATTGGGTTTTGACTCACTGCACGTTCTCGAGCACCATTTTCAAAAAGATGGTTGGAACCCATCACCACTTCTCACCTTGGCCGCAGTTTCTGCCGTGACAACCACCCTGGGATTAACAACCGACATTCTGGTTGCAACGCTATATAACCCGGTGAAATTGGCCGAGGACACCGCGGTACTTGACAACCTTTCCAACGGGCGCTTAACGCTAGGGGTAGCACCCGGGTATGTGAGCGAGGAGTTCGCTGGACTGATGGTCCCATTTGAGAACAGAGTGCGCCGGTTTGAAGAGTGCATGGACATTATTCAGGCGGCATGGACCCAAGGTGAGTTTAGTTACGATGGTGAATTCTTCAAGATTCCGCCGACCTCCTTGATGCCGCGTCCACTACAAAATCCGCACCCACCAATTTGGTATGGCGTTTCAGGGCCGAAGATGCTCATAAAGGCGGCCGAAAGAAATGCCTTATTTGTTGGCTCCCCGCGACACACCGTCCCTGAACTCAAAGAGCATGTAAGTGCCTACCGAGTAGCCTGCGAGCAGGTTGGGTTTACGCCCGCGGAACTGCCGATTGGCCGTGGATTATTCATTGCTCCTACACGGCAGGAGGCAATTGACATTGCCGGCCCTGCAGTTACCCACCTATTTCGCGAGCTGTATGCCAGAAAATCGGGTGAAGGCGCCCGAGAGTTGCGATCTGATGACGGGACTTTAATCGTTGACAGCAGCGCCGTTGATTTCGAGACTTTCCAAGAGCGTTACATCATTGGTACTCCCGACGACGCCATTGAACGAATCCAGCAACTGCGTGATGAAGTTGGCATGACAGAGCTCGTCGCCTGGACCCAGCTCCCGGGTATCTCCGGGGATCAGGCGATTGAGTCAGCGCGGCTATTAGCGAAGCATGTAATTCCTGAATTCAAGTGAAAGTTCGGCAAATAAGTGATGAAATTGCGCACAGATAAACAGTTGTGGCTAAGCCCCCGGATGAATGGATAGGTACCAATGAGTGCACGCATAGCAGGCCCAGTTCACGTGGCAATGATGAATCTTCTGTGGCCGCGCCGAGGGCTTCCAGTTCAGAATTTCTACGACTACTGGGTCGGTGCACACACCCAGATTTCTTCTCGATTGCCGGGGATACATCAGTATTTCCAGCACCAACTTGATCCAGTAGCCGGCAGATCTTATCCGCGGTCAATGCAGTTGAGCCGAGGTAGCGACGTAATACCTGGTTTCTACGGAGATGCTGAAATAACTTTTACCACAGAGCAGGATCTAAAACGTTTCGCTGACAGCCTGGCCCCTTTGATGGCGGACGAACAAAATGTCTTCGAGAAGACCATTTCTTATCAAGCGGTTAAAGAGAATGTTTGCACTTTGAAAGATGAAAGTTTTGACGATTCGCCAAATGGAGATTTGGGTGAAGCCGAGAAGTACCTGCTGTATGTGAAGTGTGACCCAAGTGTTGCTGTT
>CANMNM010000127.1 GCA_947499275.1 Actinomycetota bacterium
ACCTTGAACGAGTTCCGGGTCTTCGCCCAAGATACTCAAATCAGCCCCGGAGCAGAATCCGCGGCCGGCTCCCGTAACGACAATTGCACGCACCTCTGGATCGCGATCAGCAAAATCTAGGAGATCAGAGTATGTGTGGATCATGTCGGGTAACAGGGCGTTTAGCCGATCCGGCCGGTTAAAAGTTATCGTTGCAATGTGATCTTTAACGGAATATGTCACAAATTCAGTGGCGGGAGACGGACTCATGCACTATTCATACCAGCAAGGGCACTATTTGTGACCAATTGAGGTTACATTGGTTCCACAGCCGCAATAAATGGCTGTTAATATCAGCAACACAATCGGTGCAGAATTACTCATACAAATCAGTGAAAGTTGAGGATCTCATGTCAAATACTTTTGGGCAGTCAACGCCAAAAAAAGGGATGGTAATTACGTGGCGTGGAATCGTGCTGGTAATTATCGGCTTTTTACTTGCGCTATTTGCCGTTCAGAACTTTAACACGGCTCAGGTAAGTTTTTTGGGGATGGATTTTGACATCTATGTGTGGGTAATCGTGACTGTGTCGTTTTTGCTCGGGATGGTTCTTGGGGGAGTAGTTCGCGGCACGGCCCGCAAGTTGCGCAAGCCCAAATTAGAAGCCAAATAGATCGCACGTCGCATGGGTTGGCCCAAAAATTGAATGTGCATTCCACAATTGGAACACAGGGCTGGGCGGCAAAAGACCTGCTGACGTGACAGACTAGGGGCATGACCTCGATGCTCGATGAAGTTGCCACCCTTAATCTGCTCAATGAGCTGGAACCCATCGTTGAGAGGGAACTGAACCGCCACATCGCGATAGCCAAGGAATGGTTTCCCCACGACTACATCCCGTGGGATGAAGGTCGAAACTTCGCCCACCTCGGTGGTAAAGATTGGACTCCTGAGGAAAGGCGTTTTAGCGAGGCCGCCCGAACCAGTTTGATTATCAACCTGCTCACCGAAGACAACCTGCCGAGCTACCACCACGAAATCGCAACCATTTTTGGCCGCGATGGCGCATGGGGTGAGTGGGTGGGTCGCTGGACAGCTGAAGAGGGTCGACACGGAACAGCCATTCGTGATTACCTGGTGGTAACCCGTGCCGTTGACCCCGTTGAACTCGAAAGGGCCCGGATGGTCCACATGCAGGAGGGCTTTCAGGCTATTCACCCTGGCATGCTGGCCGGGTTGTCCTATGTATCTTTTCAAGAGTTAGCAACACGTGTTTCCCATCGAAATACAGGCGCTGCGACGGGTGATCCCATTGGTGAAGCATTGCTGCAACGTATTGCCCTTGATGAGAATTTACATATGATTTTTTATCGCAATCTCCTCGATGCAGCACTGGAGCTGCAACCTGATGCAACCATGTCCGCCATCTTGGAAAGTGTGCGAGATTTCGCTATGCCAGGTAACGGAATTGAAGGTTTCCAGCGTAAGGCGGTAGAAATTGCTGTTGCAGGAATTTACGACCTCAAACAACACCGTGACGAAGTAATTATGCCCGTGTTGCGTAAATGGAGGATCTTTGAGCGTAATGATTTTGGTGCTCAAGGTGATGCCGCGCGTGACCAGTTGGCGGAACTGCTCGCCGACATGGATGTCAACGTTAATCGGTTTGAGGAGCGACGTGAAGCCCTCCGAGAACGATTCGCCGCAAGGGACTAAATCCCGCAAGGCAACAGAGCCGGAGTCCTTGCTTCAGGCTTGGGAGCGGCGCGTGGGACAGGCGTTTCACCGTGATGACAGCAATGCGTTGCGGACATTATTCGCCGAACTGTCAACCCTTGTTCCAAGAGAGAGCGTCAGCCACGAATGGCTACGAGTGGTTTCAGGTTGGGATGCGAGGGCTAAGACCGGTTAGTCCCGCCATGAACAATCTTCAATGAGGCCAGCGGTCAAGGCGCTAATGTAGAGTCAACGAAGCCTCTGGACGGGAAGATTCATGAAGCGTGCTACCTCGAAAGTTGACTATTCCGCCACTGTCCAGACAATTTTAGAGCGAGTCTCCTACAACGACATCGAAGCCCCAACTGATCGTCGGCGAGATATTCCCCGTCCACCAGGGCCGTCGGGAATTGCATTTGTGAGTCACGCGATGTTCGGGAATCGCCTATTGCCATTCACGATCGAGATTTCTAAGACGTATTCACAGATCGCACATTTTCGCCTTATGCGCGAGCACGCATATTTTCTGACCGACCCAGCGTTCATCGTTGAAGTTTTCTCAAATAATGGGCGGAACACAATGAAAGGGCGTGCACTTCAGGGCGCGAAATCATTTCTGGGTAATGGCCTATTGACGAGCAATGGTGATGCTCACATGCATAATCGCCGGCTTGCGCAGCCGGCATTCCATCGTGATCGAATCACCGGTTACGCAAAAGATATGGTTTCAATTACGGCAAATCATGAAAAGCAGTGGCGAGACGGCATGGAGTTAGACATGGCTGCTGACATGTCTGCGTTAACTCTTGTCATTGTGGGTCAGACGCTTTTTAACTCGGACCTAGAGGGAGAGGCTCGTGAATTTGGAACGACTTTGACCGAAGTTACCCAGTCCATGAATGCTCGGCTCCTATTTAGCCCCAAGATTATGTCGATTGATATGAAAATTCTGACGCCGAGGCGCAAACGACTTCTGGAAAGTCTTGCTCGCCTTGATGAAATTGTTCAAGGCATGATCGATGAGCATCGCAAGCAAGGTGATGTTGGCGATGTCTTAAGCATGCTGCTGTCAACTACGGATGGCGAATTTAGTCTGACCGATGCGCAAATCCGTGATGAAGCAATGACGTTCGTACTCGCTGGCCACGAGACAACGGCCACATCATTAAGTTGGATGTGGGTGTTGTTGGCTAACAACCCTGAACAAGCCGCTTGGCTACACGAAGAACTTGATGCGGTACTCGGCGGGCGTGCACCGAATATTGATGATCTCAAGAACCTTCCGCGCACACACGCAGTGTTAAACGAGACGATTCGGCTGTTTCCCGCCGGTTGGATTCAGGGACGTAGGCTTCTCAGTGACGTTGAAGTGGGTGAGTGGACTCTGCCGCGGGGAGCAATGGTGTTTGCCAGCCCGTGGATGATGCAACGAAGCGAGCGTTGGTGGAAGGACCCGGAAAAGTTTTTACCACAACGTTGGATTGACAGCGATGGTTCCTTTAGTGAGGACGCACCGGAACTGCCAAAGGGCGTCTGGTTTCCCTTTGGTTGGGGAAATCGGAAATGCATCGGTGAAGCGTTCGCAAGGACTGAAGCAGCGTTGGTTATCGCCACGCTAACTCAACATTGGGCCCCGGAGATGGTTGGAGAGACGCCGCAGCCATTGCCCGGAGTTGTGCTTCGAACTGAAAACGGTATTAACATGATGTTGCGCAAACGTCTCGCAAGGTAAGTCACCCCCTGGCCGAATATACATATTTTAGGAGAAGTCATGAACAGCGTTATCGAATACACCATGCACGTTAAACCCGGGCAATACGAAGCTGTTCTGGAAGCATATGTGGATTTCGCCGATCGGTTCGGGGAGAGCAATCCAACAGAAGACCTCATCTTGGTAACGGGTGACCCAACCACCGGAGTGATTCGCGGTATCGGGGTTTTCACATCTGCTGATGAGGCCCTGGATGTCGTGAGCGCTGGCATGTTTGTTGAGTTCCGTGACAGTGTTGCCGAGTTGCTGGCTGAGTTACCGGTGCGTGTCGATCTCGACTTGGTGCATGTTTTCGTCAAGTAACTGAGGGGCTCGATGAGCTCACTTACGGAATCATGAGCCGGGGTTCTTTTTGATCGCATCCCGTTCTTGACTCACAGGATCTTGTGTCCGAGGGGGGACTTGAACCCCCATACCCTTTCGGGCACTAGCACCTCAAGCTAGCGCGTCTACCTATTCCGCCACCCGGACTGGGTGCCGCTTGCGCGGCGAAGCGTAACTATACCCTCGACCCTTTTGCCGGCGAATCCGGAGTGAACGGTGTGAAGCACTGCCCGGAGGAGACTGCAGGTCAGGTGGCATGATCAACGTATGAGTCAAGGGCGAGTTGAGTTTGAATTGAGTGAGAAGTCACGGACCGCAATGGAAACCGATGTTGTCACCCTTACTCAGGAATTGATCCGAATTGATTCAAGTAACTGGGGAGATTCATCCGAAACAAAGGGCGAGGTCGAAGTCGCCGAATATTGTGCTCACAGATTGCGTGAAGTTGGATATGACCCACAGGTCTATTCGACGACCTCTGATTCACGTAGAGGAGTTCATCTGCGAATTCCTGGTACAGACCCGAGCGCTGGTGCACTAGTTGTGCATGGTCACCTAGACGTGGTGCCGGCAATTGCGGCTGACTGGACACACCCTCCCTTTGGCGGGGAGATCCATGACGGCTTTATTTGGGGTCGCGGCGCGGTAGATATGAAAAATATGGACGCGATGATTCTGGCCGTGTTGCGCCATTGGGCTCGAGAGGGAATCAAACCTCGGCGTGACTTGATCGTCGCGTTCTTCCCAGACGAGGAAGCCGGCATGCACCACGGATCATCTTGGGTTGTTGCCAACCGACCAGAGTTCTTTGAGGGAGCCACAGAAGCTGTCGGGGAAGTCGGTGGTTTTTCTGTCACTGTTAGAGACGACTTACGCTTGTATCCGATTCAAACGGCAGAAAAGGGAGTTCGCTGGCTCAGGCTTCGCGCTGCTGCTCGAGCGGGACATGGTTCGATGATTCATACAGATAATGCTGTGACCGAGTTGGCGCGGATTGTGACGCGAATCG
>CANMNM010000128.1 GCA_947499275.1 Actinomycetota bacterium
AATCTTCGATGATAGATATCCCGCGGGCGACATCAAGATCTGACTTGATAGATTTTTGCAAAATGCTGCCAAGAGCATGTTCTTTCTCCATGCTTGCTGCAACCTTAGGCTTCATCCTCTTATCATTCCATGAAGCAATAGTCTCGAGGTCTTAATCGAATCAAAATAGGTATAATTCATCCATTACGTATGAAAAGGCGGAGACATGACCGATCGAATCTCAGAATCAGGGATCAATTACGATTCAACGCCTAATTCGATCGCAGGCTCTGAGGCAGGTGCTTTCCCGTATAGATCAGGCATCCACAAAGATATGTATAAAGCTAGACCTTGGACAATTCGACAATATGCAGGATATGGGAATCCTGCCGAAGCAAATCTTCGGCTTAAGAATCTTATCGAGTCTGGGGTAACTGGATTATCAATTGCATTTGATTTACCAACTCAAATGGGTCTCGATCCAGATAATGAGTTGGCCCGTGCAGAAGTAGGAAAAGTTGGAGTCTCAGTAAGCAATCTAGAGGATATGCGAGAGTTATTCAATGGAATAGATATTTCAAAGATATCCACCTCAATGACAATTAATGCAACCGCTCCTATTCTGCTTTTGATGTATCAAATTATTGCTGAAGAACAAGGCTTAAGCCTCGAGTCAATTCGTGGAACAATTCAGAACGACATCCTAAAAGAGTACATTGCGAGGGGAACATATATATTTCCACCATCTAAATCCTTGGAACTAACAACGGAAACCATAATCTATTGCAGAAAAAATCTTCCTAATTGGAATTCTATTTCAATATCTGGCTACCACATGTCCGAAGCCGGGGCCACAGCCGTACAGGAGGTAGCTTTTACTTTCTCGAATGCAATTGAATATTTGAACCTTCTCATAAAAGAAGGTGTGGACATTGACGATATCGCACCTCGAATTAGTTTCTTTTTTTCTGCTCGAATGACTTTTCTTGAGGAGATTGCAAAATTTAGATCTGCACGCGAAGTCTGGGCAAAAATTGTGAAGAATCAGTTCGGTGCTAAGAATCCAAAATCATGGCAGTTAAGATTCCATACACAAACTGCAGGAGTGCAATTAATTGCTCAAAATCCTGAGTTGAATATAGTCCGAGTTACACTTCAAGCGCTAGGCGCGGTTCTAGGTGGAACTCAATCCCTTCACGCAAACTCATTTGACGAAGCGATCTCACTCCCAAGTGATGACTCAGCAAGAATAGCTCTGCAGACTCAGCAAATAATCATGGAAGAAACCGATTTGACGAATGCTATTGACCCATTTTGCGGATCATTTTTGGTTGAAAATATGACAAATCAAATGATCCACAAAATCGAATTAGAACTTAATAGTATCGATGAACTTGGTGGCGCGCTTCAAGGAATCCACACAGGTTATCAAGTTGGCAAAATTGAAACAAACGCCTTTCTTATCTCAAGAGAGATTGAAGATATTTCGCGAAAAGTGGTCGGTCTAAATCACGCAAAATCCGAAAGTTCTATCCTCATAGATTCGGGATTTATTCAAGCAGTGGATAATGGCATTATCGAATCGTTTCATAAATACAAAGCAAGTAGAAATTCTAATGAAGTCGCATCTACTTTAAAGACCTTAAATGAAGCTGCATCTGTAGGTAGTGCACTAATGCCCCCAATCAAAGATAGTCTAAAAGCTGGAGCTACCATCGGAGAGATCTGTAATGAACTTTCCGAGGCGTGGAAGGAGATTAAGTTTTAAGAAAAATACCTTCATAAGGTATCTGAATCCATCCATGACAGACGATAATCATTTTCTTCCCTCGGACAAATGAAATCGTTTAGTTCACGAACTATTACTTTTTGAAACATGGAACTCTTTCTGAGGCCAGAAGATTTTAGGAACAAATCATTTGCATAACTATTGTTCCAGCAACCAATCACACCAACTGTGCCAAGATGAAGTGACAAATTACGAATCATCCGTACTAGAATTCTTGTATTCCTATTATTTGTCGATTGCATAAAAACAATGCAAGTAAACGGAATATTTCTGAGTTTTGATTTACGAACAATTGCGAAATCTCGGGAGTCTGGCACTGATATCAAGTAATAATTAAGGTTAAAAAGGGAGAATCTCCATTTTAAGAATTCGTCACTTACTTTGATTGCGATGCCTTTTTTCTGAGGATCGAACATTATGGCAGGCATATTTAAGTATTTCGTAACATTGCGTAAGGTTCCAAGACGTGGCAAACCCCACCAAAGCGGCATATCGAAGAGATATTTCCAACCAACTGATAAATGGCCTGGCATGACTTCATCGCGAATTGGAAAGCCGATCAAAAAATTAGTTGTTGTTAACTGTTCGCGCCCAATAGCAAGGAGGCTAACTTTCTTAAAAAGCCCCATTTTTCGAAAATTTGCATTCGTGAAGACATCACAAACTAAACCCACACCTATGCTCTGGTCTCCTTGAGCATAACTATTTCTTACTATTCCATAGCCAGAGGCAACGACGCCATCGTCCGTGACAAGCGCTGCAATGTTATGGGTTTCCGAACTTTCAAGAGGTTGAAATTTACGATTTAAGAAATCTACTAGCTCGGACTCAGTAAGTCTTAGCTCCGGAAAGGACATGGAGTAAGATTTGGCAAATGCATCAATCGATTTGCGAGGCAGAAAACCAACCTCATTAAACGTTGTGTTATTGGATTTCATACAACATTCCATTTATGTCGCTTGTTTCATTACTTAATATTTCCAATATTTTCTCTCCAAGTACACTAATGTTGATAAATCTTTCCCTAGGCGATTGAACCAATATCTCCTGCCGGACTTTTTCATTTATCTTGTAAGTCATCCCATAGTCCATGTATCCGAGACGCACGCCGCAAATTGCATGACCAGTCTGGCTAAATTCCGGGCTTAGTGCCAAGATTCCTCGTTCTAAACCTGCTTTAGAAGCAGCATAAACCGAACTACCAATTATCTGCATATTGCTCACAATACTTGACATGAAAATTACCTTGCCACCAATTTTCATGAATTCCTGTGCATTTTTAGCAAGAATCAATGGTGCAATTAAGTTAGTTGATATTACCTGGCTAACTTCTTCAGAGTTTGATTTCTGCAGCTTTGATGCAAAAAATGCACCAGAAACATCGATAACAGCAGATATTTCATGCATCTTGGCAATCTCTTCAAACAAAGATCGTGTTGACTCAAAATTATTGGAATCATACTGAATCCAGGAAAATTGACTGGTATCAGGCTTATTTATGTTAAAGGTAGGCAAGCAAATCATGTCAATTCGAGTCGAAATGTATTCGAGTAGAGCTACTCCAACGCCACCTGAAGCGCCAATTACAATTAACGCTGTTTGTTTTGGTGCAACTACTCCCATTTCAAAATCGCACTTCCCCACACCCATCCCGAACCAATTGCAGAAAAACAAATGTAGTCACCACTTTTAGCCCGACTCAAAACGTCCATCTCAGAAAACAAGAGTGGGATTGTTGCTCCAGCTGTGTTACCTCTGTATTCAATATTTCGCAGCAAACGGCCTGGTTTAATCCTTAGTTCTTCTTCAAGTGAGTCAAGTACGGGTTTGCTTGGTTGATGCGTCACAAACCAGGTTATTTCATCTGTTGATATTCCTGATAACTCACTGATAGATCTAATTGACGCAGGAAGTTTTACAGTGGCATTCTTTGCAACTTCGGATGAATCCATTTTGAATTTTCTAGTCTCACTAAGCGTGTGGAAACTTTCCCATCCTAATCCTTCGCTATGTAATTCAACATTCAAAAATGAGTCGCCTGAAGTTGCCTGGATAATCATCGCCCCTGCAGCATCACCGAAAAAGACACAATTGCGGTCCTCAAAATCAGTAATTTTAGAGAACTGATCAGCACCAACAATTAGGAAATTCTTTCCCGCATCTGATGCAATAAGTGAGGCGACTGCTCCAAGTGCATACACAAATCCAGCACAGACTGCTTGAATATCAAAGCTCGCGCAATTTGCATTAGCCCCTAAGCGACCATGCAGCACAGAAGCCATAGATGGATTGATAAAATCAGGCGTAGACGTTGCAACAATAATTCCATCTAGATCATGTGCCATAAGTCGGGACATCTTTAGTGCTTGCATTGAGGCATTCTCAATAAGAGCGATCAAAGATTCATCTGCCTTTAGGTGTCTTCTTTCTTTGATTCCCAATCGCTCTTCGACCCAGGTTGCGGTCGACGGTCGCAAATCTGCGTTGGATCTAGTGTGTTGAGAAATAGAGGAACCAGAGCCAGTAATCCGAATTCCACCGCATTTAAGTCGCATAGGGAAAGTGTAGAGGTGAGGTTCCAGATAAAAGCTTTTTGTTGGGAAAGTTAACCATTTTTCTAAGACCTTTAGAAAAGGGCATGTTATCTTTAAGCAAAAGTCTTCGGATTCGGGGTAGGTATGGATGAGCAGAATTTCTATGAAGGTATTTACCGCAAAGTTTAAGACTCTGGGGCATCGGGGTGGTACCTACAAAAGTCTCACAAAAGTCTTGAAAAAGGTGTATCCCATATGCTGTTTCCTAAAGTTCTTGAAGTCGGTGGCAACATAGGAGAGCACATTCAGTTTGTTGGTAAAGATTTTACAAGTCACGCCCTCACTGACTACAGGAAGACAGGATTGTGAGTGAAAACGATTTGGTTAAATTCGAGGTAGCAGATGTCCAAAATTTACCATTTAAGAACGATTCATTTGATCGCACAATTTCAACTTGTCTTTTACATC
>CANMNM010000129.1 GCA_947499275.1 Actinomycetota bacterium
GCTGTCAAGATTCCTGGTTCGCGGCTTTGTGCCAGCACCCTTTCAGGAGAGGCGATGAGTGCAATTCCGGCGGTCAGCCCGGAGGTATGCTGCGGAAGGACAACCTCAGTTGGGGCAAATTGTGCAGCAACGCTGGGATCCATCAAGTTCACGGTTGTCGCTGTATACATGAGATTTTCGATTGCACGAGCACGAACTAGCGTGTGCCAATTATCCGTGTACCCAAGCTCATCAATCAGGAGCCCGCTAGGAAAGAGGCATACCTCCGCACCTTTTATCGCGTACATGCGAGCAATTTCCGGGAGATAGACCTCACTGCAAATCGAGACAGCCAGTTTGCCCCAGTCCATATCGATTATCGGGAATTGATCGGCCGCAACGTAATCGAAATTCCACTGCGGGCCATCCCGGTAAATGTACGGACCTTCAGGATGGGTGCGCAGATATGTACCACGAGTCTTGCCATCGCCATCGACCACAACGGTGGCAATATTGTAGGAATCGGGATGATTTGGCATTGCGATTGAGGTGCCGTAGGCAACGCTCACACCACATTCCCTCGCCGCGTCACTAATCGGTCCATGAACATCGTATCTATTCAAGTCCGTGAAAGGACCTGGGAAGTTCTCAGCAAACATGAGCAAATCGACGTTGAGTCCTTTGGCGGCATGAATCGTGTCGATAGCGCGCCCCAAGTTCCGGTGCTCATCTGCGCCAAAATCTGTTTGCACTCCCGCGACGCCCAAACGAATGCGACCCATGATTCCTCCTTGAGTTCTCAGTGAATGAAAATTTACTTCACCTTAAACCTATTTTCCTCTTTCAAGGACAAGAATTCTTCAACTGTGATCTAATTATTTTGGTATTTATAGAAATACTTGTCGTTCACGATAGTGCATCGACACCGATTTTGTCCTATCAGATTGGGAAGGCTATGAGGCTAAAACTTTGGGCTGGCGCAGTGGTAACTGGACTGTTGCTCACGGCATGTGGGGGCGGGGGAGAGAGCACTGACGCTGGAACTGACTCAAACGAGGGTGGTGCGGCGGTGCCGACAACCATGCTCCTGTCTTATCAGGAATCGATCTATTGGCTGCCACTTCTCATGGCCAAGGATCAGGGCTATTTCGCGGAAGAGGGCGTCGACCTCACCGTGGAAGCCACCGAAGGATCTGGCTTCGTAACCCAGCAAGTCATCGCGGGAAATGTGGATTTCGGATGGGCCGGTGCTGCTGACTCGGTCATTGCCTACTCCAAGGATGACCAGATTCGTGCTCTCATCTGCAATCCACCACAGAACATCTTCCGAATCGTGGTTGCCGAATCGTCTCCAATTACAGAATTCGCGGATCTCAAGGGCAAGGTGCTTGGAATCACTGAAGCTGGTGGCGGTGAGGAGCCGATTGTGGACGCGGCTTTGGGAGATATCGGGTACCAGCGTGATGTGGACGTCACAGTATTACCAATTGGTGCTGCTGGTCCGCAATCATTGTTGGCAATCCAGGATGGAACTGTGGACGCATACGCCTCCAGTTACCCAGACATCTCAACATTGACGGCTCAGGGTCTGGTCACTCGTGACATCACCCCAGAGAAGTTCAACGCAATTCCTGGTGACTGCTTGATCACACGCCAATCCGTATTGGAAGATCCAGCAAAGGTGCAGGCGCTTGTTGGCATCATGCGTGCTTGGGCCAAAGGAGCTGCATTTGCCGAAGCAAACCCAACCAAGGCATTAGACATCTCTTGCCAGATAGTTCCTCAGGAGTGCACGGACGCAGTATTTGCCGAGCAATACCTTGCAGACACGTTGGCTTTGGCCAAGCAAGCAGACCCCGCTGCGCCATTCGGTTCAGTGACCCAGGCTGCGTGGCAGACAACCGCGGATCTTCTTTTCTCGTCAGGGACAATCAGTGAAAAGCTGGATGTCACTTCTATGGTCACCGGTGCTCAAATATCTGAAGCCCTCACAGAGTACGTGAACTTCGATAAGGCTGCCGTCGAGTCTGCAGCAAAGAGTTAATTCGGAGCTCATCAATATAGAAGGAGTTTTCAATGCAAGAGTCAGTTGGCTTCCTGCAAATGCAGGGGGTGGTGAAACGTTATGAGACAAAAGACGGTGACGTTCACGCCCTAAATGAAGTGGACCTTGAAATCAATCAGGGGGAGTTTGTTGCCCTGGTTGGGCCAAGCGGCTGCGGGAAGTCAACTCTCTTGCACATTCTGGCTGGATTAGTTACAGAGGATCAGGGAACGGTTTCGGTTTGGGGAACTCCTCCGAAAGCCGGGCGAACTGATATTTCAATCATGTTCCAACGCGCGGTGCTTCTTCCATGGCGCACCGTGCTTCAGAACACCGTTCTCCCTGCGGAGATGCGGAAATTGCCAAAACAGGAATCCTTCGCTCGCGCCAGAGAACTTCTCACGTTAGTCGGGCTGGAAGGTTTCGAGAACAAACATGTCTGGGAACTTTCGGGTGGAATGCGCCAGAGAGTCAGCCTGGCTCAGACACTCGTGTTGAATTCACCGCTGATCTTGATGGATGAGCCATTCAGTGCTGTAGATGAATTCACGCGCGAACGACTTAACATTGAAGTCGCTCGAATGCATCAATTGGCTAATAGAACGTCTGTGTATGTCACTCACAATATCCAGGAGGCAGTTTTCCTAGCGGACCGCGTTGTTGCGATGAAATCCCGACCCGGTGAGATTATCGAGATTATCGATGTTCCACGTAATGGCGAGCGGGGACTCGATTTCATCGAATCGGACTTGTTCAATCAAAAAGTGGCGCAGGTGCGGTATGCATTGAGCTCATTCATGGAGGAGGACTCGATCAAATGAGTGACACCATTAAAGACACAAAACCACGTCCGGCTTTTGGCAAAATCTCGTTTCGAAACCGATTCGTTAATGTCTTCTTGCCGCCAACTGTGCTGGTCGCGCTCATCCTGGTGCTCTGGGAGTTAGGTTCGATCACAGGAATTTTAAACCCAATAATTGTTCCATCGCCGATTGCTGTTGTACAGGCACTCGCGGACTTGAGTACACAAGCCTTCTTTTGGGATGCGGCATCTGTAACGATGCGAGAAACAATTTACGGATTCCTCATCGGCGCATCTATTGCTTGGATTTTGGGCACATTGATGGGTCTTTCCGATCGAACGCGTGCTGCTTTGTACCCAGTAACGGTGGGTTTTCAAATTATGCCGCGTGTTGCCCTTGCACCGTTGTTTCTCGTTTGGTTCGGGTTCGGAATCGAATCCAAAGTGGTCATGGCGGCAACCATCTGTTTCTTCCCAGTTGTGCTGAGTGTCCTGGTCGGACTTGAAACAGTCGATCAAGATTACAAGACCTTCTTCCGATCAATTGGGTCGTCACGCTGGGATGAATATCGAAAGTTGGTGGTTCCATCGTCACTTCCGGTGCTCTTTTCTGGCCTCAAGAATGCCATCACCTTGGCTTTGATCGGTGCCATAGTCGCGGAGTTCGTCGGAGCATCTGAGGGCATGGGCGTTCTTATCAAGAAGTTCAATTTCCAACTTGAGGTTGCCTACGGATTTGCGACCATTGTGGCTTTGATGCTCTTTGGGCTCATTCTCTACTGGATTTTTGAGTTCTTAGATAATCGAATAGTTTTCTGGCGCTCTCGCAAATAATCTTCTGTTTGACAACTTCACAAAAATAAGGAAAAAAGGAGTATTCCATGTTTAGTCAAGACGCCGTGCGGGTCATCTCACCCTCGCAGTGGGGTCCTCCAATGGACATCGTGTACGGCGGCGCAACATGTCGTGCGATCGTGTGGCCTGGAAACGGTGGCAACGAGCGGTCCTTGCATTACTTCGCGATGCCGCAGGGGTCCTCAACAGTGGAACTCGTTCATGGGAGTGAAGCGGTGTACTACGTGGCCGAGGGTTCTGTTCTGGTGTCAGATCTCACGGATGAAGATTCACGTGTGGTTGGTGTCGGAGGTATGTTCCATATCCAGATTGGAACGCATTATTTGTTTGCCGCAGAGCAGGAAAATACCGTTGTTCTTGGAGGGCCATGCCCAGCTGACATAGCCCTCTATGAATCACTATCCGGAAATATGAAGGGCTGAAAACCATGGCAATCAAGTATTTTCATCGCGATGAGCCGGGGATGATGGTCCCGATGATTTCGAATGACGCACGGCTCGTGGTGTGGCTTGGAGCGGGTGCGAAGACAGCGAACATGAACTTCGTGGTCATGGAGTCAGGTGAGGAGAATATTCCCCACATCCATGCCGAATCTGAGGACACTATTTACATCCTTGAAGGTGTTGGAACGATGGTGGACCATGACAACGACAACGTCCTTGAATTTAAGGCTGGTGATGTCTTGCACGTTCCGATTGGTGTTCGCCACGCCGTGCGGGCTAACCGCGAGAGTCGTATTGTGAGTGTCGGTGGCCCATGTCCGGCAGACGTCGGAATGCTTCGCGCCATCGGGGTTGATGTCGAGCAATACTTAGGCGGGGTGTGACCGATTGTGAAACCACAGGCATTTGCATATGAACGTGCAGAATCGGTAGACCAAGCGGTTGCCGCATTGGTTGAGCACGGGGATGAAGCGAAGGTGCTTGCTGGTGGCCAAAGTCTGCTGCCAATGATGAATTTCCGTCTCGCTCGGCCCGAAGTACTCATTGATATTGGTGGCATTGCGGATTTGCGTGGCTGGTCCCTGTCTCAGGACACGGTGAC
>CANMNM010000130.1 GCA_947499275.1 Actinomycetota bacterium
TGATGTTTGCGGGGAAATTCCGAGGGGATAGGGGGTGATGTGAAGGATGAGAAATCCTGCGCTGAAAAGGAAAGACCCGGCCCTAGGGCCGGGTCAATCCAATAGGTTCGCACGACACATGCGGATCTTAGCACGGGTTGGAGCAGTTCTGCTAAGTGTTTTGCTTCGCGAATTGTTCCGATGGCTTTTTGACGTAATGCGGGAGTAGCCGCATGCGTGCCAGGTGGTGGTGACTTTGGTTACCACCACTTCCACGTCAGGCTGGTCGGAATGAATCGTGTTTCACGGGCTCAGAGTGTTTGATCATTATGTGGTGCGTTGTTGTGTACTCCAACAATGATTCGTGGCTCATGTCTTTGCCGAATCCACTTCCCTTTACACCACCGTGCGGAGCTTCTGATGCAATCGGAAGATGGTCGTTGATCCAGGTGACACCCGCTTCAATGCGCTGACTCACCCGTAGTGCCCGACCAACGTCATTGGTCCACACCGAGCTGGCGAGTCCATAACGCGAGTCATTCGCTAAATGAATTCCTTCATCTTCTGAATCAAAGGGAACAACGACAAGAACAGGACCGAAGATCTCACCTTGAACAACTTCACTGTTTTGCGCGGCACCGGAAATGAGGGTAGGTGGGTAGTAGAACCCGGGCGAATCAATGCGTTCACCACCGGCAGCAATATGTGCACCAGTTGCACGGGCTCGCTGGACAAAGCCGTCAACGCGATCTCGGTGGACTTGGGAGATCAATGGACCAATATCGGTGGTGTCCGCCCACGGATCTCCCACGCGGACAGTGGACATCATGTGCGCGACTGCATCAACTGTGTCTTGGTAACGGGATTCGTGTACGTAGATTCGAGTTGCAGCCGTGCAGTCTTGGCCCGAGTTGTAGGTCGCTCCGAGCGTGAGGGCGCGAGCCATCTGTTCTAGATCGGCATCGGCGAAAACCAGAGCCGGAGCTTTGCCACCGAGTTCTAAGTGAAGTCGCTTCACGTTAGGCGCTGCAGCAGACATCACGGCCTCGCCGGCCGCCGTTGAACCGGTGAGTGAAATCATCCGAATATCCGGGTCGGTCACCATGGCTGCTCCGATGTCATTGCCACCGCTGAGCACACTTAACAGTCCTGCTGGCAAACCTGCCTGCATTGCTAACTCCGCGAGACGAAGTGAACTGCGTGGTGTTGCCGGTGCTGGCTTGAGCACAACCGCATTACCCGTTGCTAAAGCCGGTCCGATTTTCCAGATCGCCATGATGAACGGGAAGTTCCACGGAGTAATTGATCCCACCACTCCAATGGGTTGACGCATCAGCAGACTCGTGTAGCCCGTGGATAGTTCAGCGGCTGCGGTGCCTTCCAGCGAACGACCGGCTCCAGCAAAGAAACGCAAGTTGTCAGCGGCGAAGGGAAGTTCGCCGTCTTGGAATACTGCACGGGGCTTACCGGTTTCATCAACTTCCAACTTCGTAATTCCTTGCGCATCTGCTTCGATGAGATCGGCAAGTGTCAGTAACACCTTGGCCCGTTCACCGGGTGTGCGTGCTGCCCAATCGCGTTGCGCGGCGACTGCTGCTGCAACGGCCTCAGTCACGTCGGCAGTACTCGCGGTGGTAATCGAGTCACACACCTCACCCGTTGCAGGGTTGATCAACTCGATTACAGGTCCTTTGCCATCGCGGGTGTGACCGTTGATATGTACGCCTTGTGACACGTTATTCCTAACTATTGAATCCGACACCGAATCGATCAAGAAGTGAAAGCCAGGCACCACGTTTACCCGTGAGGTCTTCGCGGACAAGTTGTGACCGAGTGAACTGCACCAATGGGTAACGGAGAGGTTCCGGTGGGAATGGAACCGGCTTGCGGCGCACCATGGTGAGTTCGGTCAGTTCCGTTTTCCGTTTGGCTAATAGATCCAGCATCGTGTTGGCCCCGAACCGGGCGGAAGCAGTACCGAGCCCGGTGTAACCAACAGCGTAGGCAAGCTTGCCGTTCATAGCGGTGCCGATCGCGGGAGTGAACCGACTCGTTGAATCAATAATTCCAGCCCACTTGTGGGTGAACCTCAGGTCTTCCAACTGCGGGAATGTTGTGAAAAATTGTTTGGCAAGAAGTCGGTGGCTCGCATCTCGATGCTCTAACTCACGGTTGGTGCGGTTACCGCGGTAGTAGATCGCGTCGTAACCTCCCCACAGAATGCGGTTATCCGGTGTGCGCCGGTAGTAGTGGAATTGATTACCAACATCGGTCATGCCTTGATTTTGTGACCAACCAATGTCAGCCAACTGGCGTGAAGTGAGTGGCTCAGTGACGAGTACGTGGTCAAAAATTGGCAGCATCCGATACTGCAACCGCTTAAGTAGTGGTGTGAAGCCATTGGTGGCAATAACAACCTGACGGGCGCGCACCGAAGCAAGTGGAGTCTGCAGCGCTATGCCGCCGTCGCGTTGGTTGGAAAGAAATGACGCCGGAGTGTTTTCATAGATGTGCACCCCGCGAGCCAACGCAGCACGCTTGAGCCCCCAGCTCAGTCGAGCGGGATCCATCAAGCCACTTCCGGTGCGGACCCGCAATCCAGCGAGATAGGTGGGTGAAGCAACATCGGCTTGCATCTGATCGCGGTCGAGTAGTTCACTGTCCTCACCCCATTGGGCATGTCTGGCATGCATAGCTTCCAGCGCCTGCACAGAGTGTTCATTAAGCGCCACCGCCGTTTTGCCCACGATGCGCATATCGGCATCGATGCCCTCTGACTTGGTGAAGTCAACAATCGCATTGAGGTTTTCATTTCCCAGCCGCACCAAGGTTTTCATTTCCTTGGGCCAGATAGCTTCACCGTGCGCGAGACCATGAGTGAGCGAGCCAGAGATAAAACCACCGTTACGACCTGAACCACCAAATCCAATTGTCTCCGCTTCGAGCAGAACCACTTCGCGCTGTGGATCTGCCTCCTTAGCCAGAATTGCGGTCCACAGTCCAGTAAAACCACCACCGATAATTGCCAGGTCGCATTCTTTACTCGCGAGTAATTGCTGACACGGGCTTGGTGCACCTACTTGATCGGTCCAGTACGGAGCGTGGGTTGTGTCCGCGAGGGATCGATCAACAAGATCCTCGGAAGGGTTGTGAGCGCGTCCAGCATTTGTTGCGATTGTCATGGTTGAACCTGAAGCAGTACTGCTGATTGTGGGTTCCATGACAAGCCGACCTGATCACCGACAATGTATTGAGGTGCACCGGGGTGACTTGCAACAATTGGGTGGTCCACTCCAGCAACGCGAACCGTGGTGCTTGATGAACCACCGTAGAAGTGCGTCTCAATAATTGAGCCGACCATGAGCGGGTTATCAACAGTCGTTGCACCCGTGATCCGGACTTCCTCTGGGCGCAGGACAAGTACTGCATCACCTGCAATCTGGTCAGGGTTGTGACAGGGGAAAGTGGATCCGTAGGCGCTGAAGGATCCCTGGTTAGCAACTCCGTGCAGTAACGACCCACTTCCGATGAAGTCGGCGACGAACACATTGGCGGGCTGCGCATACAAGGTGACCGGGTCGGCGATTTGCTGCACGCGACCTTCGTGCATAACCGCGATTCGATCGGCCATGCTCATGGCTTCTTCTTGGTCGTGGGTAACCACGACGAAAGTGATCCCAACTTCATGTTGCAAGCGCTTTAATTCAATTTGCATCTCCGCCCGAACCTTGCGGTCAAGGGCTGACAGTGGTTCGTCAAGGAGTAATAGGCGCGGACGCTTAACTATTGCGCGGGCAAGGGCAACACGTTGGCGCTGGCCACCGGATAGTTGCGCAGGTCGCACCGCGGCTTTGTCGGTTAATCCGGTTGTGATCAGTACTTCATCAACCCGCTGCGCGATTTCTTCTTTGCTCAAACCTTCACGCTGTAGGCCATACATGATGTTCTTGCGAACGTTCATGTGCGGGAAGAGTGCATAAGACTGGAACATCAGGTTGACTGGACGCTTATTGGGCGGAAGGGATAAAAGATTGATGGGTGTGGTCGACTCTGATCCGAGAATGGTGATAGCCCCAGCGTCAGGATCCTCGAATCCGGCGATGGAACGCAGAAGGGTGGTCTTGCCGCAACCCGATGGACCCAACAGTGCAAAGAATTCGTTCTGTCGGATATCAAGACTGACGTTATCCAAGGCAACAACATCTCCATAGGCCTTGCTAACGCCTGAGATCGAGAGCAGTGGTGTTTCAAGTGTCATACGGCATCCGTAAGTCGGGTGATCCGCTGAGCAGAGATCACAATGGTGAAACTGACAAGCAACAGCAAGGCAGCTAGTGCATTGATTTCCGGGGTCACGCCGAAACGGACCATGGAGTAAATAACAATCGGTAATGTCGGTGTTGATGGACCATCGGTGAAGTAGGCAACGACAAACTCGTCAAGGCTGAGTGTGAAAACCAGGAGCGCACCAGCGATGATTCCCGGTGCCAAGCTGGGAAGGGTGATCCGGAAAAACGTGGTGGTCGCACTTGCACCCAAATCTCTGCTGGCCTCTTCAAGGCTCGAGTCCGTTTGCCCGATCCGCGCGATTACCACGGCTGAGACGAACGCCATGCCGAAGACCACGTGCGCCAGTAACACCGAGAACAGACTCAGGGTCACACCAACCAACGCGAAGAATGCGAGTAACCCAATGGCCAACACCAAGTCAGGGATGATCGCAGGGGCGAGGCTA
>CANMNM010000131.1 GCA_947499275.1 Actinomycetota bacterium
GATCTTCAACGTTGTTTGGACCCTGTTCCTCTACCGAGCTGCCCAGGTGAACACCGGAGTATTCCCTTTCCCTGATGGCGCCTTCGCGTCCGAGTACTTTGCAACGTGGTTCAGCGGCCTGGGCGTCCACACAAATGAGTGGATTGAAACGGTTGGCCTATGGCTCAATATTGGTGTCATCCTCGTTCTGTTGCTCATCGTTCTCAACAGCAAGCACCTTCACATTTTCACCGCACCGGTCAACGTGTACACCTCACGTCGACCCAACGCTCTTGGCCCACTGCAACCCATCATGTATGACGGAAAGCCACTGAACTTTGAAGATCCGCCAGAGGACGCGTTGTTCGGTAAGGGCCATATCTCTGAATTCACTTGGAAAAACTACGTTGACTTTATGGCCTGCACCGAGTGCGGTCGCTGCCAAGATCAATGCCCGGCATGGAACACCGAAAAGCCGCTTAGTCCAAAGCTTTTGATCATGGATCTTCGCGACAATCTTTTCCAGTCCTCGGACTACCTGCTTGCAGCGAAGGGCTCCAATTTGGGTTCCGGTGAACTCGACGAGACCGCCTTGGCGACCTTGACTCCCGAGCAACAAGAACTAGTTCAACGACCATTCATTGGTGACCGCATGGATACCGAACATGGCGGAACCGATGGTTACACCTACGACGGTCACCGTGACTTCTCACTTGAACTACCTGTCATGGGCAGTGACGTCCTCTGGTCATGCACCATGTGCGGCGCCTGTGTCAATCAGTGCCCCGTTGACATTGAACATATTGATCACATTGCAGACATGCGCCGCAACCAAGTAATGGTTGCATCAGATTTCCCCAGTGAACTCAACGGTATGTTCAAAAACGTTGAATCCAAAGGCAACCCTTGGGGCATGAACGCTGCGGACCGCAATGCGTGGATTTCAGAGGTTGATTTTGAAGTTCGGGTCTTCGGTCGTAACGGTGAAGACGTAATTCCTGCCGATGTTGACTACCTGTTCTGGGTCGGGTGCGCTGGTGCATTTGAAGACCGCGCGAAGGCCACCACCAAAGCGGTCGCTGAACTTCTTCACACAGCCGGAGTGAACTTCATGGTTCTGGGTGACGGCGAAACGTGCACCGGTGACCCGGCTCGCCGAGCGGGCAATGAATTCATTTACCAAATGCAAGCAATGCAAAACGTTGAAATGCTCAACGAGATAAAGGCAACAAAAATTGTTGTCACCTGCCCGCATTGCTTGAACACACTCAAGCGCGAGTACCCGCAAATTGGCGGTGACTACGACGTTGTCCACCACACCCAACTTCTGCGCGAATTGGTCAACAACAATCGACTCACGCCCATTGCCGAACCTGGCGAAAGTGTCACCTACCACGACCCCTGCTACCTCGGTCGTCATAACAATATTTACGTACCACCACGTGAGCTGCTCGAAGCAACGGGTGCAACGAAGATCGAGATGAAGCGATCCGGCGACAAGTCATTCTGCTGTGGCGCCGGCGGAGCCCGCATGTGGATGGAAGAGAAAATCGGTACCCAGGTCAACAAAAATCGCGGTGACGAAGCAATCGCTACGGGTGCAAAGACGATCGCGGTGGCGTGTCCATTCTGTTCCGTAATGCTCAATGACGCTGTTACTTCACGTCAACAAGAAGGCCTCGCCGAAGGTGTGGTCGTCTCTGATGTTGCAACACTGCTGTTGGAAGCGACGAGGAGAAAGACTTTCAGCTAAGTAGCAGTTAGCTGAACACCCGATCAAGTACCAAATCGATCAACGCGACCCAGTCATCATTGTTGTATGACTTGTCGGATACGTCATTGATTACCTGGCCGAGCGTGTACGCCTGAATCAATACTGCGCCGGCGTGTGGATCGAACCGTGTGGAGAGCCAACCTCGGTTTTGTGATTCGCGAAATAGGTCCTCAAGTGCGCTGGTGAGGCGGTCTTGTTCGACGGCCAAGGCGCTGCGGAAACGAAGGTTACTGCCGGCCATTCCCAGGGCACGTGCTCGTTCAAAACGGTTAGCAGACAAGGAAGGGTCTTGGGTTGCTCGGGTGACATGTCCCAGGCCAGCCATGAATTCTTCTCTGTCCTTTGATTCATGAACGACTTTCTCAATCAAACCAATACTTGCATCCACCAAAATGCTGAATCGACTAATCATCGCAGCTTCGATGAGTTCACTGAAGTCATTGAAGTGGTGATAGAGGGAACCCTTGGAAATCCCTGACTGCAACAACACTTCATCGATATGAACTTTGTCAGGTCGATCCCCGTCCATCATGGACATGGTGACCGAGATAAGGCGCTCTTTTGTTGGGTGCGGACTTCTGGACATGTTTAAAGTTTATACCGAGGTAGAAAAAGACTTACCTTTTAATGGAATTAGCCTAAATCTTGGTCCGGTGGAAATTCGCAAATGAACGACTCGCTGTTGGTCCACGCTGCCCCTGGTAGCGGGATCCATATTTATCAGATCCGTACGGGTGATCAGCTGGACTGGACAAACGAAAAATACATAATTGGCCAATTTTCATGCCGGGGAAAAGCTTGATGGGCAGTGTTGCCACATTTGAGAGCTCCAACGTGATGTGACCCGAGAATCCAGGGTCAATGAAGCCCGCGGTTGAATGCGTGAGCAAACCAAGACGACCAAGTGAGGACTTTCCTTCGAGTCGACCCGCGAGGTCGTCGGGGAGTGAGACAACTTCCAGGGTTGAACCGAGAACGAATTCACCCGGATGCAAAATGAATGGGTTGTCACCCTCAGGCTCAACAAGGCGCGTGAGGTCCACTTGTTCAATGCTTGGATCAATATGGGGGTATTTATGGTTATCAAAGACCCGAAACATGCGATCCAGCCGCACATCGATACTCGAAGGTTGAATCATTTCCAGGTCGAATGGCTCAACAGCGACGCGTTTATTATCGATTTCGGTCAGGAGATCCCGGTCTGAAAGCAGCACGTGGGAAGGTTATCGCTTTCGATCAACCGACGCGCCGATAGGCGCCGAATATCAACTTACTTCACAACAATTTTCCCCTGATGCCACATTCTTACCGCCTTCGTTCGCGGATTGAAATCGGCATCATTTCCTAGACCCAGTGCGGTAAAGGTTCGCTGGACCAAAGCTTCTGTCGAGCGAACAGTGGCGCCGCGTTTCTTGGCTATCGCGGAGTTTGTGTAACCCTCGGCGATCAGCAAAAGGATTTCACCCTGTGCTTTGCTGATACGAATTTGTTCCCCCGTATTTATCTCTGGGACCTTTACTTCGTTTTTACCGGAGATCGATTCGTTGACCGCGGACACCAAGTCGGAAATCGAACTTACTTGGGTTTTCACCAAATAGGTGACGTCGCCGGTGAGTTGGCTCCCGATGGGTAATGCCAATGAAGCGGATCCGTGAGAGGTGAGCACCACTTTACCGATCCAGGGGTGGTGTTCATCTACGTGAGCGAGGAGGTCAGCACCGGTCGGAGCTCCATGCCCAAAATTCAAATCGGTCACGATTGCGTGCGGCGAAAAAGATTCGATTGTGGAGATTGCCTCGGGGACCGTTCGTACCCCAGTGACCGAAAAGTCGTTTGCTCCCAATGCCTCGCCCACAAGAGCGAGGGTGAAGGGATCGTTCTCCACGACCAACACGCGAATCCTTCGGCCCATGGCTCCCTTAATAAAGTTCTACGACTGTGCGGTCCCCAGTTCTTCCGCACAGGGGAACCCCGCACTATACATAAACCACGCTATTTGCACCGGGGAAACCCCATATTGCTCCCACATGAACACCGTGTAGCGGGCCGTTGAAATATTGGCTATGGCACGCCCCAGATCTTGACTGAACTTCATTAATACCACGGTAAAACAAACTATATTCTCTAATAAGGCAAATTCTGGTGCCAGCTGGTTCCAAACCGGGTGAGTGTGTTCACAACCAGATTGGGACATTAGGGAATTTCACCAAGGTAATTCGAGATGCGACCTCAAATAGTGTAAAAACCGATGGCATTTTCCAGAAAGCCAATTTGCCACATTGACATGTTTGCTCTAGTTACGACTTAATACGGCTCTAGACATGTTCGGACTTGTTCGGACATGTTCGGTCGCAAAGCAGGATCGAAAAGGATTTCGGTTCAACAGTTAAAAGGAACCACCACTCGGTGGCTCCGGGCATGGAAGCTCATTTCACTATCGCGTTGGCACCTCGGTGCCAGGGCAAATAGGAGCCAAAATGCAAGACTCGAAATCCGCAGTAGGAAAGCAGACTCTCTCGTCAGAGAAGGAGTTGCTGGTTACCAGCAATCTCGCACTCGTCGGGTATGTCGTCAGCGGCCTAGCTATGAAACTTCCCACACACATTGATCGTGAAGAACTACGGTCGGCCGGTCTTGAAGGCCTCGTCCAAGCCGCCCACTCATTCTCAGAAGACCGCGGGGTGCCATTCCGTCACTTTGCAGCCATGCGGATCCGTGGCGCAATTATGGACGACCTGCGTCGAAATGACTGGGCGACACGCTCCGTTCGTCAGGCCGGTCGTGCCCGCGAAGAGGCTGTGGACCACTTGGTCGCCACATTAGGTACGGCTCCAAAAAAGACCGAGATCGCCGAATACATGGGCGTCAGCATGGAGGAACTCTGCACCCTGGAGGCCTCCCTCTCACGGGGCAGCGTCCTTTCCCTCGATGCTGATCCTTCGACCGGTTCCTT
>CANMNM010000132.1 GCA_947499275.1 Actinomycetota bacterium
CGCCATTAAGTACACCCAGCACCTCGGGGCCCCACGAATCGTGGCGAAGGGTGCCGGGGTGATTGCAACCCGAATCCGTGAACTTGCCGCGGAGAACCGGGTCCCGCTCATAGAGGACATTCCTCTAGCCCGAACCTTGTACCGCAACTGTGAGGTGGGTTCGGAGATCCCCACCGAGCTCTTCACGGCCGTGGCTCGGGTACTTGCCTTCGTCATGAGCCTTAAGCGGCGAGGGGCACCCACCGGCATGCATAGTTCCCGTGAAGTGGACCAACTGATTCCCCTCTAGAGAAATCATTAAGTGAGGCCTCTGGCGTCCGATAGACCAATTGCCAGGATGGCAGGTAATCCCATGGATGGTTTTCCCGATGACAGGGGTATCTGTGCGGAGATTTAACTGGTCTCAGTTCGCGTTGCCGATCGCCATTGTCTTTGTCATCGTGATGTTGATCGTCCCCCTTCCACCAGTAGTTCTCGATCTGCTGATTGTTTTCAATATTGCAGCGGCCCTGGTCATCCTTCTTGTCGCCATTTATGTGCGCAAGCCCCTCGAATTCGCAACTTTCCCCGCCCTTCTGCTTATTGCTACGCTCTTCCGGCTCGGCCTGAATGTGAGCGTCACTCGTCAAATCTTGGTCAATGGTCACGCAGGCTCGGTAGTTGAGGCTTTCGGTAGTTTCGTCATCGGCGGATCACTCATCGTTGGTCTGGTCATCTTCCTCATTCTTATCGTCATTCAATTCATCGTGGTCACTAAAGGTGCAGAGCGCGTGGCTGAGGTTGGCGCCCGATTCACCCTCGATGCCATGCCCGGAAAGCAGATGGCAATTGATGCTGATCTGAACGCGGGTCTTATTGACGACACGGAGGCCCGTCGCAGACGAGCCGAAGTTGCTGCCGAGGCAGACTTTTACGGTGCAATGGACGGTGGTTCAAAGTTTGTTAAAGGTGATGCAATCGCCGCAATCTTCATTACGATCATTAACCTTTTCGGCGGCGTCGCAATCGGTATTGTCCAAAATGGCATGAGCTTCAGCGAGGCAATTAACACCTACAGCCTCCTCACCGTGGGTGACGGACTCACAGCACAGATCCCAGCTTTGATGCTTGCAGTGGCAACCGGTCTTATGGTGACTCGAGCCGCAACGGATGGAAACATGTCCTCCGATGTCATGAAGCAGTTCGCGGTCCAGCGACGCGCGTTGACATTTGGTGGTATCGGTATTGCTTCCCTAGCGATCATTCCCGGCATGCCCGCCCTGCCTTTTCTCATCATTGGTGGCGGGTTGATTCTGATCGGAAGACGACTTGCCCGCACCGAACGAGCCGTCGACAAAAAAGCACTCGAGGGTGCAGTCGATCGCCCTGCACTTCCCGCTGGCAAGCCGTTACCGGACAGTCCCGAGGGAATCGTTATGGACCTGCAGGTCGACGCACTTGAACTCGGTCTGAGCTACGACATCATTGATTTGGTCGACCCAAATGTTGGTGGAGACCTGCTGGTTCGCGTCAAGGCCCTTCGCCGCAAACTTGCCATGGAACTTGGTCTCGTTCTTCCCACGGTTCGAACCAGGGACGACACGGATCTGCCACTGGCCACCTACCGAATTCGTTTACACGGAGTGGAAGTTGCTCGCGGGCAGGCTCCCCCCGGACACGTCCTTGTTATCGGTGACAACATGGAAGACCTACCCGGCGAGGACACCAAAGAACCAGTATTTGGCCTTGATGCTCGATGGGTGCCTGTTGCATTCCAGCGCCAAGCCGAACTTATGGGTGCAACGGTGATTGATCGTGCATCGATCATTACAACTCACCTTGCTGAAACCGTTCGCAAGCATGCAGCTGAACTTCTTTCGCGCGAAGACGTGAAGATGCTGGTCGACTCTCTGCGTAAAACACACCCATCCGTTGTTGAAGAACTCACTCCTGCTCAGGCATCCCTTGGAGAAATCCAACGAGTCCTGCAAGGTCTGCTGAAAGAACGGGTCGCGATCCGAGATCTGTCGCGCATCTTTGAAGCCATGTCAGCGTCCATCCGGGCTGGACATCAGGGCACGGAAGCGCTCGTCGAGGCCGCCCGCGAGGTGTTGGGGTCAGCGATCAGTTCACAGACCGCGATGGAGGGAACCCTTCACGTGATCACATTGGATCCATCATTTGAACAAGGACTTCTCGCAGCTTCGCGTGCGGGACAAGAAGGTCAAGTGTTGGCAATTGATGCAACGGTCGTGACCCGAATGAGTACCGACATCGGACGCCTGGTTGATCAGGCCGAAGAGGCCGGGATTTCTCCAGTTTTGATTTGTGCAAGCCAACTGAGGGCGCCTCTTTACCGACAGTTGCGGCACGAATTCCCCCGACTTCCCATTCTGTCTTATTCAGAATTGGGTGGACCAATTGATATCCAAACAGTAGGAGTGGTTGGCAATGAGCCTGCGAATGTTGCTTGAAGGACCTGACCTTAAAGGCATACTGCGTGAAGTCGAAGCGAACTACGGTCGCGACTTCCACGTGATCCAAGCCGAACAGGTGCGCTCCGGTGGTGTGGGTGGATTCTTCACCAAACAACACTACGAAGTGACCGTTGAAATTAGTAATCCCCGAGTGGCGGCCGGCATCAGCGCCCAACCGCAGACACCGGGAATGCCTCTCAGCGATCTAGCAACCCGTAGCCAAAACGATCAAGCGGCAGCATCTGCCCAGGATTGGGCCCGCGACCTGCTAGAAAAAGCGCGAGCCCTCAACGCCCCAGAGGCTCTCTACGGTGTCGGATCAGATCCAGTCGCAACCACAGACGAGGAAGATCCTGACGCCAGCAGTTGGAGTGATCTCACCACACGTTCCGGCAAGGGTCGCAAGTTCCGCCTCAAGCTTCGCAACAAGAAGTCACCTCGTGCCAAAGGAAACGACCGACCAAGCCGGACTGCCCCCGCTACTGCTGAACAGCAGAAACGACTGCAGGATCTTTTGACCCACGGGCCACTCATTGAAGATCAACCTGTATCCGCGCTGCCTTCACCCGTTGAAGACGACGATGACGATTTTTATGATCTTCCACCTGCAGCACGCCTCGTCGCACAGATGGACGGCTCCTCAGATTTGATGCGCGAACCCAAGCAGGAGCAGCCAGAGGTCGCATCGAAAGACTCCCTTCCACTCGTAGGTGAGCGGTCTGTTGACATTTGTGGACCCGAAAGTGAAGCGTATTGGCGAGTGCAGATCGGGGATCAAATCAAAGCCCAGCGGGACAAGGTGGAAGATTTCTATTCACGCCGCGGTCCCATTGGCCCCGAAGAAGCTCGCAGAATTCAAATCTTTGCGATGGCTGAAACAATTGCCCGTACGTTGCCCACCAACAAAGTAACTCCAACAAAAAAAGTAACACCAACAAAAAAAGCAACTCCAACAATTATGGACGTTGCCGAACAAACACCCGTCGCACAAAGTTTCGAACCTGTTGTTACAGCGCCGAAAGTTGCAGCAACGAAGCCTTCAAAGTATTCCTTGAAGTTTCAGGCACCAGATTTTGAACCCTCAACGCATTCGAGCATGCCCATTCCTGTGGGTATCCCGACCTCAGCAGGTGAGGTGCTCGTACTGATCGGAGATGTTCACGAGGCTTATGAGCAAGTGCGTGCGATCACCGAGGTTGCCAATTGTGGGGCAATCGATGTTCTGGCGATCACTCCTTCGGGGCTTTCAGTTCCTGGTGTTGACCCCGAAGATCACTTTCGTCATTCCTGTGCAGACGAAGTCTTCGACCTTGCTCGCAGATCAGATGTGCCAACAATCGTGATTGTGCATGCGCCCTTCCCCATTGGTAATGACGATCTCGAACGAGTACGAATTGTGAAGGCAATCGAGGCCCTGGAAACCCCGCATGTGTGGGCCATCGTGGATGCATCACACGCAATCTCATCCCTTGGCCGCTGGACCCAGTGCTTTGGGCACATCTCCGCACTCGCGGTTGTCAACGCAAAAGAGCCTCGGAATCCTCAAACCCTGCGGGCCCTCGGCATCCCCATCGCTTTCATGGACGGACAGCCATATCTTGAAGACAGTGAAGTAATTTCAGGCCCCGGCGCTTCCCATGCAGTGGAGCAGATTGCTAGCATTTCAGTCTGATGATTGCTTACATCCCGCTCGCCATGGTCATTGCCTTGATCTTTAGCGCGGGCGGATTATGGAGTGCGTTCACCGACTCAGAAGTTGATCTGGGCGGAGTACTTGGACAGTTTTTGTTACTCACAGCTGTGATGACGGTGTTGCTCAACATCATTAACCGCACCTTGGCTCGCTACCTTGATCACCCGAAGATCGACCTGATTGCGCAGGGTGCAGAGCGCTTATCGAAGCCCACGGTCATAGTTGGGGAAGCTGTTGTCACTCCCACCGAAACAACCGAAACGCCCGAGACAGTCAATGCCCTGGAAGCAGGATCGGATCGCTAGTTAGCGGTCTACGCCATCAGTCCTGAAATATCGGGTGGGATGTCGGCTGCACATTCTTCAAGTGCATCAAGGGGAACGTGATCGAGTGCTGCCTCGTTTGTGGCGGCCAGAATTACCGGTGCTTTAACGCCCGCTTCATAGGATTGCAGCCAACGCCCAGCACACACTCCCCAACGATCCCCCGGTACCAATCCGGGAAACCCATATTGCGGCATTGGCGTAATCAAATCATTTCCCACTGAG
>CANMNM010000133.1 GCA_947499275.1 Actinomycetota bacterium
GAAATTTCATTCAACAAAACGCCCGCGACGTTCGCTTCCTAGATATTTAACCAAGAAACTAATTAACGGAGAGCAAAGTGTCAGACGACATTGAAGTAGAAGTCGAAGAGGTCAGCAGTCACGGTCGGATTGAACCGGTTGACCTGCAGACTGAAATGCAGCGTTCCTATCTTGATTACTCCATGTCAGTAATCGTTTCCCGTGCACTGCCAGACGTACGAGATGGCCTAAAGCCAGTCCACCGCCGTGTCCTTTACGCAATGTATGACGGTGGCTACCGCCCTGACCGTAACTTCTCGAAAAGCGCTCGCGTGGTCGGCGACGTCATGGGTAACTTCCATCCACACGGCGACACTGCAATCTATGACGCACTCGTGCGCTTGGCTCAACCATGGTCACTGCGTTACCCACTTGTTCAAGGACAAGGAAACTTCGGCTCACCAGGCAATGATCCCCCCGCGGCCCAGCGCTACACCGAGTGCCGCATGGCACCACTTGCCATGGAAATGGTTCGCGATATCGACGAAGATACCGTCAATTTCCAACCAAACTACGACGGTCGCACCCTGGAACCATCCGTTCTCCCCAGTCGGTTCCCCAACCTTTTGGTCAACGGGAGTTCCGGTATTGCCGTCGGAATGGCCACGAATATTCCACCGCACAATCTGCGCGAGATTGCTGCAGGTGCGCAATGGTTACTAGCTCATCCGGAATCGACCGTCGAAGAGCGTCAAAGCGCACTCATGGAACTGGTCAAAGGACCAGACTTCCCAACCGGTGCACTCATTGTTGGCCGTAAAGGAATCGAAGACGCCCAACGCACCGGTCGTGGATCAATCACGATGCGCGCGGTGGTCACCGTCGATGAAGACAAACGTGGTCGTCAGATCTTGGTTGTCACCGCGTTGCCTTATCAGGTAAACCCCGACAATCTCCTGCTTCGCATCGCTGAACTTGTCAGTGATGGAAAGCTCACAGGAATCTCCGACGTACGTGATGACTCCTCATCTCGCACCGGAATGCGTCTGATCGTTGAACTCAAACGAGATGCTGTAGCCCAGGTTGTGTTGAACCAGTTGTTTAAGCACACCCAACTCCAAGACAACTTTGGTGCCAATATGTTGGCACTTGTTGACTCGGTGCCACGCACGTTGACTCTAGAGCAGTTCCTGAGTTACTGGGTACTACATCAAATTGAAGTAATCCAACGACGCACCCGCTTCCGTTTACGCAAAGCTGAAGAGCGTGCGCATATCCTCAGTGGTTACCTAAAAGCTCTTGACGCACTTGATGCTGTTATCGCATTGATTCGTGCAAGTGCAACCGTTGATGAAGCGCGTACAGGTCTGATTGATCTTCTCAGCATTGACGAGATCCAAGCAGTAGCAATCCTGGACATGCAACTACGTCGTCTGGCCGCATTGGAGCGCCAGAAGATAATTGATGAACACGAAGAACTCATGAACAAGATCGCTGATTACAACGACATCTTGGCATCGGATCAGCGTCAACGAACCATTGTCAGCGATGAACTCACAGAAACTTCTGACAAGTTCGGTGACGAGCGTCGAACCGAAATTGTCGCCTGGGACGGTGACGTCACCGACGAAGACCTTATTGCAGTCGAAGATGTTGTTGTCACAATCACTTCAGGTGGTTACGCCAAGCGAACCCTCAGCGACCTATATCGATCCCAGCGCCGCGGTGGTCGTGGAGTCAAAGGTGCAAACCTTCGTCAAGACGACGTTGTTGAGCACATGTTTGTCAGCACAACCCACCACTGGATTCTGTTTTTCACCAACCTTGGTCGGGTCTACCGGGCGAAGGCTTATCAGTTGCCTGAAACAGGACGTGACGCACGTGGACAACATGTCGCCAATCTGTTGGCATTCCAACCAGATGAAACAATTGCGCAGGTCTTAGCAATTCCCGACTACGCCGCTGGTGACTACCTTGTGCTATCAACGAAGTCTGGTTTGGTCAAGAAAACTCGATTGAGTGAATACGACACAAATCGTCAAGGTGGGATCATTGCGATCAACCTGCACGAGGGTGACGAACTGATTGGTGCACGACTAGTGTCAGAAACCGACGATCTACTTCTGGTATCCAGGAAGGGTCTATCAGCTCGTTTCACAGCCAATGACGAGACATTACGACCAATGGGCCGGGCAACCGGTGGCGTGATTGGCATGCGCTTCCGTGGAGATGACGCTCTGTTATCAATGGATGTTGTCACCCCTGGTACTTTCGTTGTCACGATCACCGATGGTGGGTTTGCTAAGCGAACCTCCGTTGATGAGTGGGCAGCAAAAGGACGTGGCATTAAGGGTGTGCGCGCAATGAAGTTGCCCGAAGAACGGGGTGAACTAGTTGGCGCCATGGTCTGCGCGGAAACCGATCAAATTTTCGCCATCGCATCAAATGGCGTTGTCATCCGTACCAAGGTTGACGAAATTCGTGCCTCAGGCCGGGACACCATGGGTGTGCGCATGATGCGCCTAGGTGAAGACGTCAGTGTTGTGGCCGTTGCCAAGGGAACGGAAGATGAAGAAGAAATCGTTGAAGGCGAAGAGTTAGCATCGACTGAGGTAGTGGAAGAAGTCGAAGGTCAGGCAAGCGAGTGAGTGGGAGTCCGCGGCGGGCACGCCTTTACGTATCCAGGTTTGACCCCTGGTCGGTGACCAAAGCGGCCTTCATTCTCTCTCTCGCGATCGGCATTGTTCTCGTCGTAGCGGTCACGGTCGTGTGGCTCATTCTTGACCGCACGGGCGTAATCGAATCACTCTCAGGAACGATCACCGACGTAGTTGGCAGCACGAGTGGGCTTGATCTGATTACTTCCCTGGGATTTTGGCAAGTGATCGGCGCGACACTTATTGTGGTCTCGGTTGAAATTGTTCTCATCTCAGCGCTCGCGGGCCTGTTTACAATCCTGTACAACCTCACCGTGGGCCTTACGGGCGGCGTTGAAGTTGTTCTCACCGAAGACGTCTAAGCGACGGCGCTCTCCATCAGTTACTTGTTGGCGAGCGCAACGAGGTAATCGCCGTAACCACTTTTCAGCAACGGTTGGGCGAGTTCCAATAATTGTGCAGAACTGATCCAACCATTTCGCCACGCGATTTCTTCAACGCAACCCACTTTAGTTCCGGTGCGGTCTTCCATTACGCGAACAAACTCACCAGCATCCTGCAGGGAACGGAATGTCCCGGTGTCCAACCACGCGGTCCCGCGTTCCAAAATTGCAACCTTGAGTGAACCCGCCTGCAAGTAGTGGTCATTTACGGCAGTGATTTCCAATTCACCACGAGCCGAAGGCTTAATAGATTTCGCTACCTCAACAACCGTGTTGTCATAAAAATACAAACCTGGAACAGCATAAGAACTCCGAGGGTTCACCGGCTTTTCTTCAATGGAAGTTGCAACCCCATCTTCATCAAATGCGACCACACCGTATTCACTGGGATTTGCCACTTCATAGGCAAACACGTGTGCACCAACCACCGAAGTCAAGTCAGCAAGTTTACGTCCCAAAGACGGACCATAAAAAAGATTGTCACCCAAAATTAAGGCGGCGGAGTCACCGTCCAAAAACTTTTCACCAATCAAAAAAGCTTGGGCTAATCCTTCAGGCTTTGGCTGGGTTGCGAAACTGATACGCATTCCCCATGCCGAGCCGTCACCCAACAATCGCGAGAAGGATTCGGAGTCCTCAGGGGTCGTAATAACCAAAATTTCCCGGATTCCAGCGGCCATCAAGGTGGCCAGAGGGTAGTGCAGCATCGGCTTGTCATAGACCGGGAGTAACTGCTTGCTGACCCCCTTAGTGATCGGCCACAGCCGACTCCCCGTTCCCCCCGCAAGAATTAATCCCTTCACCCGCCAAGGCTATCGGGGCATCAATAAAACCCGATGCTTACCTGCCAGAAAGGTGAATAAAAATTCAGTTGTGAGTTCATTTTCTCGCATGTATTCTCCCATCCATGTACACAAAGACAATTGCAGCAATTGCGGCCTTGGCTATCAGTGCAGTGACAATGTCCCCTGTTTTCGCAGACTCATACACGCTTCAGGGTGACAAGGACACCGGCCTAATGGGGGTGAGTCCGTTTGCCATGAATGTCTCGGGGAGCACTGACCGTGTTTTTTATAGCGGTGGCCTCAATGGAGGCGGTTGGAGTATGTCGCTATGTCCTACTTCGGGTAATTGCACGGGAGCACCACTTCCTTTCGGTTTCGGAACGGACTACACCCAAGTGACATTGGTTGACGGTTCAATGCGTGCCTATTTCATTCAACCTACTGCTGGGGCAAAGTCGATAGCGACTGCGAGCGTTACCTATAACTCGGCCGGCATTCCTCAATTAGGTCCGACCACAAATCTTGGATTCACATCACCCCCAGAACAGAAGGCATGGGGTGTCCCCGATTCAGTTGTGCTCCCCGACGGCCGGGTTCGCTTGTATTGGGTAACCAAGCCGACAGAACCCGTTGTGGTGCCGACGAGCGGACCAACGAAGGCACAATTCACATGCCTCGCAAAAGTTCTTGGCAAAAAACGAGTTCAGGTGATTACCAGCGGTGCGACTCTGAC
>CANMNM010000134.1 GCA_947499275.1 Actinomycetota bacterium
GGTCGTTTCGGTGTTACGAGCGAATACCTGGTGAACAGTGACGATATCCAGATAAAGATGGCACAGGGAGCTAAGCCGGGTGAAGGTGGCCAGCTTCCCGGTAACAAGGTGTATCCGTGGATCGCCAAGACACGGCATTCCACACCCGGTGTAACTTTGATCTCACCGCCGCCACATCATGATATTTATTCAATTGAAGACTTAGCCCAATTGATTCATGACTTGAAAAATGCCAACTCGGATGCACGTATCCACGTAAAATTAGTTGCAGAGGTTGGGGTGGGAACGGTTGCAGCGGGTGTCACTAAAGCGCACGCAGACGTGATTTTGATCTCAGGGCATGACGGAGGAACGGGTGCTTCACCACTTACTTCCCTCAAACATGCTGGTGCACCATGGGAACTTGGTTTAGCCGAAACCCAGCAGACCCTTCTGCTAAACGGATTGCGCGATCGCGTTGTCGTTCAAGCTGATGGTCAACTCAAAACTGGACGTGACGTAATCATCGCTGCGCTGCTCGGTGCTGAAGAGTTTGGTTTCGCAACAGCACCACTGGTAGTCATGGGTTGCATCATGATGCGGGTATGTCACCTTGATACGTGTCCCGTGGGCGTAGCCACGCAAAACCCGGTATTGCGCGAAAAGTTCTCGGGCAAACCTGAATTTGTCGAAACCTTTTTTGAGTACATCGCTCAGGAAGTTCGAGAGTTGCTGGCTGAACTAGGTTTCACATCGATGGATGAAGCTATTGGTCAGGTTGAAGTTCTCAACATGAACAAAGCAATCACGCATTGGAAGGCGGACGGGTTGGACTTAGAACCAATCCTGCACATTCCGGATCTGGCAGAGCTTGGTCACCGCAGGAACATGAAGAATCAGGATCATGGATTAGAGCATGCCCTTGACCAGGAATTGATTCGGATGAGTGCTGACGCTTTGGCAACTGGACTTCCCACCAAAATTGATGTGCCAATTAGAAATGTGAATCGTACGGTGGGCACGATGCTAGGAAGTGAAATCACAAAACGTGGTGGATTGCCCGATGGAACGATTGATATTTCTTTCACGGGATCTGCCGGACAAAGCTTCGGGGCTTTTATTCCCCAAGGACTCACCCTCAGGCTTGAGGGGGATGCGAATGACTATGTCGGAAAGGGGCTTTCTGGCGGTCGAATTGTGGTGCATCCACATGTAAATGCGCCATTTGAGTCCAGTGAGAACACGATTGCGGGCAACGTAATCGGGTATGGAGCGACCTCGGGTGAGCTGTACCTGGGCGGCCGAGTGGGTGAACGTTTTTGCGTTCGCAACTCAGGGGCCGTGGCTGTTACTGAAGGCATCGGGGATCACGGTTGTGAGTACATGACCGGTGGAAGGGTTGTCGTGCTTGGGTCTACGGGCCGAAACTTTGGTGCAGGCATGTCAGGAGGAATTGCATATTTGCTCGATCTCGATCCGGCTCTGATAAATCACGAACTCGTTGAACTGAATCAGCTCGATGAAACTGATGCGAAGGAACTTTTCGACCTGATTTCCCGGCATGCCCAAGAGACGAAATCAAAACGAGCAAGTGAACTACTTGCAACGTGGCCTTCATCGCTTGCCCGTTTCACAAAGGTGATTCCAAGAGATTACAAGAGGGTCTTAGAAATTGAAGCCGACGCAATTAGCCGTGGCGAGGACCCCATGTTGGCAATTATGGGCAGGGTTTAGTCATGTCATTTATGTTAAGGAGTCGCAATGGGTGATCCACGCGGATTTATGACCACTGACCGGGAACTGCCTAAGCGCCGCCCGGTTGACATCAGGATTAGAGATTGGCGTGAAGTCTATGAGGAATTCGAGCCAAAAAACGTTGAATCGCAAGCTGGGCGATGCATGGATTGTGGTATCCCATTTTGCCATAACGGATGCCCCTTGGGCAACTTGATTCCTGAGTGGAATGAGTTGATTTATGACCGTGACTGGGGTCAAGCTATTGAGCGTTTACATGCCACAAACAACTTCCCTGAATTCACGGGGCGCCTTTGTCCTGCACCGTGTGAATCCGCATGTGTTTTGGGAATCAATGAAGATCCGGTTGCCATCAAGCAAATTGAGGTCTCAATCGTTGATCGGGCCTGGCAGTCGGGGTGGATCAAACCTGCGCCGCCGGAAAGTCTCTCGGGCCGTACAGTCGCTGTAATTGGCTCTGGCCCGGCTGGACTGGCCACGGCGCAACAACTCGCGCGAGCGGGACATACCGTCGCAGTTTATGAGCGCGCGGACCGGATCGGCGGTCTCCTTCGATATGGAATTCCTGAGTTCAAGATGGAAAAGCATCACCTTGATCAGCGCCTCGAGCAGTTGGAGGCTGAGGGAGTCAAATTCCGGCCCGGAATTGAGATTGGCGTAGACCTAACCGGTTCAGATTTACGGCACCGCTACGACGCGATTGTGGTTTGCATTGGAGCAACGGTCCCTCGTGAACTTGAGGTGCCTGGTCGCGATCTTGAAGGAATTTATCAAGCCATGGAATTTTTACCGTTGGCTAATCGGGTACAGGAGGGTGACCTGGAATCTTCACCTTATGACGTTGCTGGCAAACATGTTGTCATTCTTGGCGGTGGTGACACAGGTGCGGATTGTTTGGGTACATCGCTGCGTCAAGGAGCAGCAAGCGTGACCCAACTTGAGATTATGCCGAATCCGGGCCTAGAGCGTGGTGAAAATGCACCATGGCCAACCTACCCCGCGATTTATCGGGTGAGCAGTGCACACGAAGAGGGTGGGGATCGAATGTTCTCAATGTCCACTCAAAAATTCCTCACAGAAGATGGCAAGAAGCTGTCAGGAATTGAACTTGCCGAAGTTGAGTTCGTCAACGGAAACTTTTCCGTTGTTGCTGGCACGCAGAAGATCGTGAAAGCCGATGTAGTTCTGCTCGCCATGGGATTTACCGGTCCTGAGCCGGCACCCTATGTTGAACAGTTGGGTCTTGAACTTGATGCTCGAGGCAATATCAAGCGTGATTCACAGTTCGCAACCGGCTCCGAGGGAGTATTCGTTGCAGGGGACGCAGGACGAGGTCAGTCCCTCATCGTCTGGGCAATTGCCGAGGGGCGTGCGGCTGCGGCTGCGGTTGATAAATTCCTGATGGGTTCAACGAACTTACCTAGTCCCGTGAGTGCGCTTGACCGTCCTCTGACCGTATGAGAGCTCTTTTAGTAACCGCCTACCGTAAGATTCAGTTATGAGAAGAGCCAAAATAGTTGCAACACTTGGCCCTGCTACAGCAAGTGCAGACGGCGTTCTTGAGCTGGTCAAAGCCGGCATGGATGTCGCACGGTTGAATCTTTCCCACGGCAACTATGCAGATCACGAAGCCGCCTATAACTGGGTACGTGAAGCATCCAATGCATCAGGGCGCAGTGTGGCCATTCTCGTTGACCTTCAGGGCCCGAAAATTAGACTTGGGCGGTTTGCTTCCGGGCCGGTTGAACTGGTGGCCGGGGACGAATTCATCGTTACCACGGAGGACGTCCCGGGTGATGCAAAGATGGTTTCCACAACTTTTAGTGGGCTGCCCGGCGATGTGAGCCCCGGGGATCGAGTGCTTGTCGATGATGGACGAATCGAACTTCAAGTCACAAAAGTTGTGGGTCCAAGAGTTCACACACTCGTCCTTGATGGCGGCATAGTCTCTAATAACAAAGGATTCAACCTGCCAGGTGTCGCGGTGAGTGTTCCCGCACTTTCGGAAAAAGACCGTGAGGATCTGCGTTGGGGGTTGCGCATTGGTGCCGACTTGATCGCACTTTCCTTCGTACGTTCCTCCGCCGACATCCATGACGTCCATGCAATTATGGACGAGGAGGGTATTCGAGTCCCTGTCCTGGCAAAGGTAGAAAAGCCTCAGGCAGTAGACAATCTCGAGGACATTATTGCCGCATTTGACGGTGTCATGGTGGCGCGTGGGGATCTCGGGGTCGAACTTCCTCTTGAAATGGTGCCACTTGTTCAAAAAAGAGCTATCCAGATGTGTCGCGAGGCGGGAAAGCCGGTAATTGTTGCCACGCAAATGCTTGACTCGATGATCACCGAAAACCGTCCAACTCGAGCTGAGGTGAGTGACGTTGCGAATGCCGTGCTTGACGGTGCTGATGCACTGATGCTGTCGGGTGAAACAAGCGTGGGCGTGCGTCCTGCACATACAGTGGAAACTATGTCGACAATTATCGAGCACCTAGAAGCAGAGGCCCTCGATCGGATCCCACCGCTAATGGATTCACCCACCGGCTCAACCGCTCGGGCAGTTACACACGCGGCAGTCGACGTTGCTATGGGGACCAGCGCCTCCTATCTCATTGCTTTCACGGAAACCGGCAGATCAGCTCGGTTGATTTCACGTTGGCGCGCCCACACACCGCTACTCGCATTTACTCCAAACCCCAGAGTCCGCAATCAATTGTCGCTGACATGGGGTGTCGAAACTTTTTTGGTTTCTCAAGTGCGTCACACCGACGACATGGTTATCCAGGTCGACAAGGCGCTGTTAGACATTGGTCGGGCTACAGCTGGTCAGCGGGTAGTGATT
>CANMNM010000135.1 GCA_947499275.1 Actinomycetota bacterium
ATTGATACAGACCCTTAACTTCTGAATGGAGAAAGACATGGCGCTTACCTTTAACCCTTCAAACCCCACCGCACTGGTGGTAATTGATATGCAAAACGGCTTCTGCGATCAGAAGGGCTCTGTCGCACAGATTGGGCTTGACATCAGTATGTGTGAAGCAGCAATTCCCAACTGCGAGCGTCTCGTCAAAGCGGCGCATAAGGCTGGTGTTCAAGTGATTTATACACGTTTTGTTTACCGAAGCGACTACACGGATGGCGGCGTAGTTGTTCAGCACTTGATTCCGGCACTCGCCGAAGTGAATTCACTTGCCGAAGGAAGTTGGGATGCGGATATCATCCCGAGTTTGGTTCCCGAACCCCAAGACATCATCATTGATAAAAATCGATACAGCGCCTTCTATGGGACTCGGTTGGAAACGTATCTCACCAGCATGGGCATACATCAACTTGTGTTGTGCGGGGTTACCACCAACATGTGCGTTGAAACAACAGCCCGTGATGCAAGTGCTCGCGACTATCACACTTTCATTGCCGGAGATGCATGCGGAGAACTCGAGCGCCACCGCCATGACGTCGCTCTGCAAACACTCGGATTTGGATTTGGCGCGGTAACCACCACAGACGAAATTATTAAGGAATGGTCTGCGAAGAAATAAGTCGGCGCAGCAATCTAGCAAGCCAACGAACTCGCACCCGCACAGGGGACATACACAGATGTCCACTCCCCCGTGCGGGTGCGAGTTGTTTTGTTGTAAGTACTTACGTTAGGCCTGCCACTTCGGATCTAATGGCTCAGGTCGTGGGGTACTCAGCAGGGCTGAATCTCGCTTGTGCACCATAAATGTGCGCTTGAAGGAGCAGACTTCATTACCGTGTTGGTTCAGGGTACGAGTTCGGACCGTAACAACACCTGCGTGAGGTCGCGATGATGATTCACGCTTTTCCAAGACCAATGACTCTGACCAAATAGTGTCATCGGCATAGACTGGATGCGTCATCTTGATTTCATCCCAACCAAGATTCGCAATCGCGTTTTGAGTGAGATCTGTGACACTCTGACCGGATGCAATCGCCAGTGTAAGTGGCGACACAACGAGGGGCTTTCCAAACTCGGCCTGGTTGCCGTACTCCACATTGAAGTGCAGTTCATTTGTGTTCATCGTTAACAGGGTGAACCAAGTGTTGTCAGTCTGTGTGATGGTTCTGCCCAGTGGGTGTTTATAGATGTCACCGACCTCGAAATCTTCGAAGAATCGGCCCTTCCACCCTTCCACATTGCGAGTGTCCACGATTTTCATTTCCTTCCTGGATCTATTCCATAACTACACATCTTTAATGTCTGACATTAACCGAATTCGATATCTCGTGCATGGTTTTTGGCCAAGTTTGGGCACCCACACTGCGAGTCAATATGACACTGGGGTGTTCTAAAGGGCTATGCGAAGTACTACAAGAAAATGGGCCCCCAGCCGGAGGCCCATCGTCTTACACGTGGCAGATAGTGGATTCGAACCACTGAAGGTAAAACCGACGGATTTACAGTCCGCTCCCATTGGCCGCTCGGGCAATCTGCCGTAATGCCTGCCAAACAATACATGTGTCGATACTCGCGGGTGCAGTTGGTTGGCACAGGCAAGGTATTCGTTAGATTGGGCTAACGGAAAGGAAGTCACCATGGCTGATAGCAGTTTTGACATTGTTTCAGAGGTCGATCACCAAGAGGCTGATAACGCCCTAAATCAGACGGCTAAGGAACTCTCCCAACGCTTTGATTTCAAGAACACCGATACAACAATCGAGTGGAAGGGCGAGACGGATATCGAGCTCACCAGCAGCACCGAGGATCGGGTAGTCGCAGCCCTCGAGGTGTTCAAGGAAAAGATCATTAAGCGTGGAATCAGTCTTAAAGCCTTCACTGCGGGTGAACCTCGCTCGTCGGGGAAGTTATACAAACTCAATGGTTCTTTCAATAACGGGATCAGCCAGGAGCATGCGAAAAAGTTGGCTAAATTGATCCGAGATGAAGGCCCCAAGGCGGTCAAGACCCAGGTTCAAGGTGATGAATTACGGGTAACAAGTAAGAACCGTGATGATCTACAGGCTGTAATCGCCTTGATCAATGGCGCCGACCTTGACTTTGCCGTGCAATTTACGAACTACCGCTAGGCCCAAGTTCTTCGATTCCCAAAAGCATGTCTTCACGGTTATTCGTGACAAGAGCCCGATGCTCATCCCATGCGAGTGCGTCAAATGGGCAGACATCAATACAAACTCCGCAATACATGCACAATGAATAATCGATCTCGAATGAGTCAAGGACATTAACTTTCCTCGGGCGTCGTGCGCCTTCTTCGGTCACGTCGACCGTGTGCGAATCCAAGTGGATGCACCATGCGGGGCACTCGCGGACGCACAACATGCATGAAGTGCATTTGTCTTCGATCAAAGCAATGAACGAATGTTTCATGTTTGGAGCCAATTATCGGGAACGCCCGGCGGTCGCTGGCGGCGTCGAGATGCATTTCCGACCTTGCGACCATCTTCTTTGATTTCAGGTTCAGCGGCCCCCGGCCATGGTGTTAACACTCGTGCGGCCAAAACTGTTGATTTACGCAGTGGTGGTCGACCTAGATTCTCGTGTCGTAAAAGTGGCTTCGCGGATCCGCCAATGAATTTTACTCCAAACATCTCTGTGCATTCACGTTCATACCATTGCGCTGCCGGAATTAAGTCAGTGATGCTGGGTAATTCGTCTAATACTTGGGTAGTAACAAAATGAGAATTCGATAGGTCCTTCGTCGCAAGGTGTGCGACTACTTCACACGCATTGTTGCCATCTACATTTTCTTGATCCACTCCGGTCAAAAAATCGAAAAATATGAAGCCTTTTTCGCGTAACTCCTCGATAGTGCTCCGCCAATCTGCTGGCTCAACTTTTTCCCACGTGGATGATCTGGGCATCTAGAAGACCCGATCCGAAGAAATTTCCTGGATTGCTTGAATGAAGGCGTCGGGCCTGGGTGGGCACCCGGCAACATAGGCTGTCACTTCCACGAATTGGTCGATTCCTTTTGAGACCGGGGGTGAATCCCAATAAGGTCCGCCACTGGTTGCACACGCACCAAAGGACATTACTTTGGCGCCCGGATAAGAGTGAATCAATTCGAGCACGCTGGGGACCAAGGCATCAGTCACCGTGCCTGCAATAACGATCACGCTGGGGCCGGTGCCACCTTCAGACACCCGAGTTAAAGCACCGCTGTTGAGGGCAGCTTGCAACTCCAATGTGCAACAAGCGAGGGATGCACTGACAACTTCTACGCTGACGCTGGAATCTGAAGTCAGGGCGTAACGCGTCACGACCGTAAGCCTAGCCGGCGCTGACCAACCCCTAAGCCTGAGTAGTCTGAGCCTGAACTCTTATTGAGTCGTAAATCTTGTTGGGAATCGGGTGAGAAGGTGGCGGTCCGGGAGCGATCTGCTCATTCCACAGGTGTACTCCTCGGGGTTACCGGCTACCTCTTCTGGGGAGTCTTTCCCCTTTACTTCGTACTCCTAGAAACAGTTGCACCAATAGAGGTCGTTGCCCACCGGGTTATTTGGTCACTCATTGTTGTCGTGCTCATACTGTTGGTCGGTAAGCAATGGCACGCCTTCACGGGCGCATTTAACCGGCGAAATGTCATAATTTTGGGTTCAGCCGCAATTTTTCTTTCCATAAATTGGTTGGTCTACGTATACGCCGTTGACTCCAATCAGGTGGTACAAGCATCTCTCGGATATTTCATGAACCCACTCATTTCTGTCGCGATGGGCGTCATTCTTCTGAAAGAGAGCCTTCGAAAAACCCAATGGGTCGCGGTAGGAATTGCGCTGGTCGCGGTCGTCGTCTTAACAATCGCGTCAGGTTCGGTGCCGTGGATTGCGCTCACGCTGGGCTTCTCTTTCGCGCTTTATGGCCTGCTAAAAAAATATGCGAACTTGCCATCACTGCAAGGCCTGGGAATTGAAACGGTAGTTCTGCTCCCACTCGCTTTGATAATTCTGGGAGTGTTCGCAGCACAAGGAACCGAATCCATCGTGCTCGACGGGCCAACCATCACGTTCCTATTGATTATGTTGGGTCCAGTCACCGCACTACCCCTGCTGGCCTTTGGAGGTGCTTCAACGCGCATTCCCCTTTCCACACTGGGGGTTCTGCAATACATCACCCCTATTTTCCAATTCCTGCTTGGCGTATTCATTTTCCAGGAAGCCATGAGCACTGGAAATTGGATTGGATTTACCCTCGTCTGGATATCCCTCGTTATATTCACGGTGGATATGTACCGAAATTCCCGAACCAAAACCCACCAACTAAAAGAAACGCTGCTCGAGCCTTAGCCGGTCCGAGAGACGACATAGTCACACAGCGCCATCAGGGTTTGTTTCGCCGTGATATCCGGCAATGGCTCAAGAGTTCGACGCGCTTCATCGGCCCAGCGCAGAGCCTCGAGTCGAGCTTCATGCAAACTTGGGTGAGCCCGCAGCAACTCAAGGGCAAGGGCGTGCTCCTGTGG
>CANMNM010000136.1 GCA_947499275.1 Actinomycetota bacterium
AAACGCTCGTCTTGCTCGAGGGCGTATTCCAAACAATCGACGCGCACTTCACATGAGAGGCACACTTTCTTGGCCTCACGGGTGCTTCCACCTTTTTCAGGGAAGAACGCCTCTGGGTCGGTCTGTGCGCATAGGGCCTGCTCCTGCCACGCGAGTTCCTCAACATCGGATAGGGGAACCAACCCCAGTACGACTCCTTGAGCTTGACGTGTGTCAACCACAGTTAGATCCTCCTCGACCCACAATATTTAATCTGCCCATCAAACATTTTTCGCTCGCAACATCTGCGAGTTATTAACTCTTAGGCTGTATTACATGGGTGTGATTCACAAACGTCAAGCCCAATACGGACATTTGGGACACAATTCTCAAATTTTCGGTAAAAAACCTACTTTTTTTACCGTGTCGGCGTATTTCTGTCCCCCTCAGGGGATTCGCTTAGGGGGATTCGCCTTGCTCCGAGCGGCGCAAACATACTGTGCCAAGATGGCGCAGTGAAAATCACTGCATTAGCCGGCGGAATAGGCGGAGCTCGATTTTTACGCGGACTAACCCAATCGGCGAAAGTCACCAGAGATGTCGACGTAACCGTAATTGCCAATACCGGAGATGACATCTGGGTTCATGGAGTGCGCGTCTGCCCTGACCTTGACACTGTGATGTACACCCTTGGTGGTGGCATTAGCGTCGAGCGCGGCTGGGGTCGCGAAGGTGAAACGTTCACTTCGAAGGAAGAACTAGCTATCTACGGCGTTGAACCAACTTGGTTTGGTTTGGGCGACAAAGATTTGGCAACCCACCTGATCCGCACAACTTCCCTGAACGCGGGCTACCCGCTCAGCGAAGTAACGCAAGCTTTGTGTGATCGTTGGAAGCCGGGAGTGAATTTAATTCCCATGTCGGATCAGCGCTGCGAAACACACGTTGTGGTTGACAACCCTGAAACCGGGGCGCGCGTTGCCATGCACTTCCAAGAATGGTGGATTCGATACGGAGCCACGCTGCCCGCCCATGAATTCATTCAAGTCGGCTTGGACACTGCGCAACCAGCGCCCGGGGTCATTGACGCAATCAACAACGCGGATCTCATCATGCTGCCACCGAGTAACCCGGTGGTCTCAATCGGAACAATCCTGGCTGTCCCTGGAATTCGTGAGGCAATCCGAAATACGTCCGCACCCGTCATTGGCCTGTCGCCAATAATCGATAACGCACCCGTTCGCGGAATGGCTGATGCATGCCTTCGGGCAATAAACGTGGAGACGAATGCGGCAGCGGTTGCGCGCCATTACGGCAGCAGATCCAATGGTGGAATTTTGGACTACTGGCTGATTGATCAGCGTGATTCGGATTCATTGGGTGAAATTGAAGAACTAGGAATCACCGCCCGCGCCATCCCACTTCTGATGACCGATGTTGATGCTGCAGGTGCCATGGCGAACTCCGCACTTGACCTCGTACTGGGCAATTAAGTCAGGTTTCGATGCACACAGATGCTGGCCTACAGGTTTACGGGCTTCCCACCAAACATCAATTCACATCCGGGGATGACCTAGTAGCGATATTCCTTGAGGCGCTCGCGCCCGATAATGACATCCAAGACGGCGACATAATCGTGATCACCAGCAAAGTTGTGGCTAAGTGTGAAGGCCGAGTAGTCACCGGGGTTTACGACCGCGATGAAGCTATTCAAGGCGAAGCCAAACGCATTGTTGCAACAAAAACCCATGCTCGCGGCGTGACCACAATCGTAGAAACACACACTGGATTGATTCTTGCTGCTGCCGGCATTGATGCAAGCAACACTGAACCTGGGACAATCGTTCTGCTTCCCGTTGACCCCGATCACAGTGCGCGTGAACTTCGCGAGAGCTTTGAGCAAGTGACCGGGAGAAAAATTGGGATTGTCATTACCGACACCCTCGGCCGCGCTTGGCGACTTGGAGTCACCGACCATGCAATAGGTGCCGCAGGAATCACCGTTCTGGACGATCTCACCGGAAAGCCCGACGCCTTCAACCGCACACTCGAGATGACCGTTGTTGCCGTAGCCGACGAAATCGCTGCAGCGAGTGAATTGGTTCGCCCAAAAGACTCCCTCACGCCATTTGCTCTTATCCGAGGACTGGGGCACTTGGTGACCGTGGACCACGGACCCGGCGCCCAAGCTATTATCCGCCCAACGGAAGAAGACCTTTTTTCCCTCGGTACTGCTGAGTCAATTGCACTCGGTAGGCAGCAAGCAGTCGCCGATCGGCGAACAGTAAAAAACTTTGAACAGCAACAGGTCCCAGACATAATTATTGAGAAAGCAATCGAAGCTGCAATAACTGCTCCTGCGCCTCATCACAGCACTCCCTGGAGATTCCTCGTTCTCAATTCGGGTGAGGAGCGACAGCACGGTAAGCGGATCGCACTGCTTGACGTAATGGCGCAAACTTGGCAGCAAGACTTGCAATCGGAAGGTAAGACAGGGGATGAAATAGTTAAAGTCATTGCCCGGGGAGACATTTTGCGCACAGCACCGTGTGTCGTTTTTGCGTTCATGGACCTTGCATCGGGTGCGCACACCTACCCTGAAGTAGGAGGACGCAATAACAATGAACGAGATATGTTCTTGGTTGCGGGAGGCGCAGCCGTTGAAAACTTTTTGATCAGTATCAGCGCCCAGGGCTATGGTTCGGCTTGGATTTCCTCAACGCTTTTTTGTCCAGGGACTGTGCGAACCCAACTCCGACTCCCAGAATCATTTATTTCTTTGGGTGCTATCGCAATCGGTGTGCCGGCAGCATCTCCGAGTCAACGCCCAAGTAGATCCGCCAAAGACTTCCAAATCAACTAGTGGCTCATTGATCCGCTGAAAATCGAACGGCTAAATCATCGAGGTGCGCATTGGCCCACACCCGAGCCCCATTAAGCAGTTCGTTACCAGCGCCAATCGTTGCAAAGTCGCCGACCACACTGTCGCGGATTACACACGAGTCCCCGATGACTGCGCCTTGACCAATAATGCTGTTTGAAATAGTGACGTTGGCGCCAATGACTACCGAGTCAAAAATCACGCTCGCATTGACATCGGAGCTTGGTCCAACAATTGACCCTGCACCTATCGTGGCGCCGCCGTGAATGTGGGCTGAGTCCGAAACTTTTGCTCCAGCAAGAATGAGTGAATCCCCCGGAGTAGTTACAGCTGGTGATGGCGCGTTCCCCAACACAAGATCAACCGATCCTGCAACAAAATCCATCGGCTGACCAAGGTCGAGCCAGTAACCGGGATCAACAACGCCCATGACAAGTCGATCAGATGCTAAAAGAGCTGGAAAAATCTCACGCTCAACCGAAACTGCTCTACCCGGCGGGATTGATTCAATTACGGATCGAGTGAATACATAGCAGCCCGCATTAATTTGATCGGTGACGATTTCTTCAGGGGTTTGTGGTTTTTCGAGAAATTGCAGAACACGGCCATCACTTGATGTTGGCACAAGTCCGTAGGCTCGCGGATCCGCTACGCGGGTTAAATACAGAGTTACATCGGCTGCACTCGCTTGGTGGGTGGAAATGAGGGCATCGATATCAAGCCCGGTGAGTACATCTCCGTTGAAAATAACAACGGGGTCTTCCGGACCGCCTTGCAAGAAACTCGATGCAAAACGAATCGCTCCACCGGTACCCAGTGGAACCTCCTCCGTGGCAATAACAACGTCAATGCCTAAGTCGGCATCAGCGATGAAACTGGCGAAGACTTCGGCACGGTAACTGGTTGCCAACACAATCCGAGTTATCCCTGAATCGCGTGCTCGCAGAATCTGGTGGACCGTAAATGGAACACCAGCTACCGGGAGCATCGGTTTTGGAGTGTTGATTGTCAAGGGACGCAGTCGGGTTCCCTGACCGCCGACGAGGAGGATTGCTTCGCGCATAGGGGCAGCCTGCCATAGCCGGAGCGCGCGTCATGCGCATACACGTACGCTCAGCCCGGTGGAGTCACAAAATTTCAAAGATGTTTGGCAATTACTTAATAGTTTTCCCGATCCCCAGCGTCCTTTCATCACAACAAATTTCACTGACACAGGTCGCATAGAACTCTCGGTTACCACATTTCTTAACGGTGCGGCCAAGTCCGCTAACGCATTACGTGACGTAATTGAAGTCGAGCCAGGTACAGCAGTGCAGGTTGATTTGGGGTGGTCCTGGCAGCAGGCGGTGTGGCAAGCCGGCGCACTGATCTCCGGGAATGATCTGGTGACGCAGAATCCTGAGGTGAGGATCGTCCCCGCCGGGCAGTCTGAAGCAACCGGATCGGGTGACGTGTTTGGCATTTCAATAGATGGCTGGGGTAGGCCACAGGGTTACGAGGGTGAAATTACCGCTGAAGTTTTAGGGCAACCCGATGGTTGGATGTACCCGGAATTTTTTGGGCAGCAGCAAGACGTCATTGAATCGGCGCACCAATGGGGACTTGAGCGAGGGGTCGGTCTGGGTGCGCGGATCGGAATCGATACTCGAAACACGGAACTAACTATTTTCATTCCGTTCCTGCTGCCATTAGTTTTTGG